>NZ_QOHL01000047.1:0-2585 GCF_004181775.1 Ehrlichia minasensis | reverse complement strand
CACTTATACTAACATCTCCATCAGAAAGTTCTTCACTACTATTGCCTATTACATCTCCAGCAACTCTCGCCATAGCTGCAGGGTTGTAAGTCTTACGCACAACATCAAACCTAGACTTTCTTTGATTTACTGCATCTGCACATTCACTTATACTAACATCTCCATCAGAAAGTTCTTCACTACTATCGCCTATTATATCTTCAGCAACCCTTGCTATAGCTGCAAAGTTATAAGCTTCAGTTATAACATCAGATCTATATCTTCTCTGGTCTATCTTATAACTACATTCATACACGTCAAAGTCTTCAGAATAATCGTTTAATTTCTCAACTTCAGATCTACAATCACTACTTTCTTCTACATTTTCGCTTTCAGAAGCAGCATTTCTGCTCTCCTCAGCACTAAAATCTAAACTTTTCTGTTTTCGGTTTTTTACTGAAGCAATATTCTGAATGTCATAACAATATTTTAGGATATAAAAGACTATTACACAAAGAATTAATAACAAAAGTAATATCAGTATTGATACATATATCTCTGATTTCATAATTTATAAACCCTTTTATGCTATAATTAGCATATACATCACATTTATTATAAATGCAATATAAATTATACCATACATAATATATTTTATTAAAATATTAAAATCAGGATTTCTAAGTAAAAGAAAAAAACAATACTTTTACAATAGCATATACTTAAAAAGTCCAATAATAAAAATAATTACCTACAGCAAAAACAATGTGTAAGATATTCCATGATTTATTTAAAATATAAAATTTCTTAACAAGAAACATTAGCAAGATAAATTAGCAACTTGAATTTCATAAGCAAACAATTTTATATAATACATATAAAAAGTACGCATATTACTTACTAGGTCAACATCTATATTCTAAGTTAGCAATTTACAATATACTCAGCTGCATTGCATATCACAATACCTGGTTTTTTATAAAATATACAAGTTTTTATCATATGACTCTAGAACAGAGATTTCCCTTAACACAACATAAAGACAGTACTGTATAATTTATAATTTTAAACTCACGTTTTTAAGATAACTACTTCATATATAAAACATTCAACTTAAAAGCACTTGACATCAAAATACCTAGTCTTTTATAAATTGAACAATCCAAATACGCAACACAGCAATTTATAATAAATAACCAATTTATTGACTCAAACTAGGATTTACACAAGTACTGTTTATGTCTGGAGAATCAAGTATTGCAGTAGGATCTACAGCAAAACAATCAAAGTCTTTATAAAGTAACTCAAGTAACATCTCACTCCTACGCCTCATAACTTGAACACTCAACACATGTACAAAAAATTCTTGCATACCAGGCACAGCATTACATACGTACTTTAATTCCATTTCCAACAAATTTCCACACTCAACCAGTGCAGAGCAACTTTGATATATAATAGGCAAGTGTGTTTCAAGCACAATTTCAGAACTTGTTTTCACACTTTCCAAGTTTTCTAATACAATACTATCACTAGTAATTTTACCCAGTAAAGACAGCATTCTATCTTTTATCAATGTTTCACCATCTACAGCGCATTTAATAAAATCCATTAAAATATTTCTATAGCAACTGTAAGCCGCACTTTGAAACTTCAAACATTCAAAAGCATGCTTTTTAGCTGATTCTGTAGCTTGTGATTCTGTTTCTTTAGGAGCGAGTTCTGGTTTTGGCATGTCAACAAGACTAGGTGCAACTTTTTTTACATGCAACTCTGGCGTTAACATCCAATTTATTAAACGGTATAATAAAATAGCAGTGATAATAATTAAAAGCACTCCAATCGTTATATATACTATTTCAGGATTTTTCATTTTTATTAATCTACATTAAAATTAAAATGACTAAGATGTGAAATACTATTACAACTTTATCATTGTAATAGTTACTGCTTGTGCAATAAATAGTATACAATCTAAGTATTAAAATTATGTATATTATACCCATAATCAACATAACAATATTACTGCTATTATAAAAGCTCACACGCTTTATATTCTCATCAGCAGAACACTGTTAACTATTCTATTGCAGGTAATAGCAATTTTCATTGTTGAAAATATTAGATAATAATAAGTACTTATCTAGATCAAAAAAGCTCTACATCACCTATACTAACATCTAGAAATTATCACAAACACTAAAATGTTTAACAGAGATATAACCTGTAACTTATCTATTTGCATATTTCAAACTTAGATCAATAATAAGTACTTATCTAGACCAAAAAAGCTCTACATCACCTATACTAACATCTAGAAATTATCACAAACCCTAAAATGTTTAACAGAGATATAACCTGTAACTTATCTATTCGCATATTTCAAACTTAGATCAACAATAAGCACTTATACAGATCAAAAAAGCTCTATATCACCTATACTAACATCTAGAAATTATCACAAACACTAAAATGTTTAACAGAGATATAACCTGTAACTTACCTATTTGCATATTTCAAACTTAGATCAATAATAAGTACTTATCTAGATCAAAAAAGCTCTACATCACCTATACTAACATCTAGAAATTATCACAAACACTAAA
>NZ_QOHL01000006.1:0-51571 GCF_004181775.1 Ehrlichia minasensis | reverse complement strand
ATAAACCCTAAGATTTCTTATCAAGGAAAATTAGGACTAAGTTATCCTATCAACCCAGAAGCATCTGTTTTTATTGGCGGACATTTCCATAGAGTTATAGGTGATAAGTTTAAGGATATTCCTACATTGAAAGCTCTTGCTAGTAATGCAGCAACACCAGGTGCAGCAACAGTAACGCTAAGCGTATGTCATTTTGGAATAGAATTTGGAGGAAGATTTAACTTCTAATTTTATTGTTGCCACATGTTAAAAATGATCTAAACTTATTTTTATTATTGCTACATATAAAAAGAAAATAGTGGCAAAAAAATGTAGCAATAAGAGGGGGGGGGGGACCAATTTATCTTCTATGCTTCCAACATTTTTTCTCTCTAACTTACATTCAGATATCAGAAGATAGCATTCCCATGGAAAGTGTATCTTCAAATATTTTATTTATTACCAACTTTATATAATATATTAAATTTCTCTTACAAAAATCACTAGTATTTTATACCAAAATATATATTCTGACTTGCTTTTCTCCTGCACTTCTACTATTTTTAACATATTTGTCACTATTAGGTTATAATAATATGAATTGCAAAAGAGTTCTCATAGCAAGTGCATTGATATCACTAATGTCTTTTTTACCTAGCATATCTTTCTCTGAATCAATACATGAAGACAACATAAACGGTAACTTTTACATTAGTGCAAAATACATGCCAAGTGCTTCTCACTTTGGTGCATTCTCAGTTAAAGAAGATAAAAACACAACAACTGGAGTTTTTGGGTTAAAACAAGATTGGGGTGGAGGAACAATAAGTGATGCTAGTAACACACTACAAGCAAATACAGTATTTACCATTCCAAATTATTCATTTAAATATGAAAACAACCCATTTTTAGGATTTGCAGGAGCTATTGGCTACTCAATGGGTGGTCCAAGAATAGAGTTTGAAGTGTCCTACGAAATATTTGATGTAAAAAACCAGGGTAACAGTTATAAGAACGATGCTCACAAATATTGCGCTTTATCAAGGAAAGATAACGGCATGCCAGCAGGCGACACTGATAAGAATAAATTTGTCTTCTTAAAAAATGAAGGATTACTTGATGTATCACTTATGATAAACGCATGTTATGACATAACAATTGAAAATATGCCATTCTCTCCATATATATGTGCAGGCATTGGTACTGACTTAGTTTCTATGTTTGAAATTACAAATCCTAAAATTTCTTATCAAGGAAAATTAGGTTTAAGTTACTCTATAAGTCCAGAAGCTTCTGTTTTTGTCGGTGGACACTTTCACAGAGTTATAGGTAATGAGTTTAGAGACATTCCTGCAATAACTCCTGCTGGAGCAACAGAAATTAAAGGTACACAGTTTGCAATAGTAACACTAAACGTATGCCACTTTGGATTAGAACTTGGAGGCAGATTCACTTTCTAATTTAGCTCAACATGCGTATAACTTTCACCAAAAACTTTACTGCATATAAAAGCTAAATTGTATTAATGATAAAGTAGCTAACAATTATATTATTTTTAAACCTAGTTTTCTATACACACATTGTAATTGTTAGCTAATTAAGTGATGCATTAGGACATAAATTGAAATTTATATTGTATATCTTACTTTGTACAATCAAATTTTGGATACTAACGCACCATATAAATTTAAGTTTTATAATCAGTTTTTACACATCAAATGCGAAAAAATTATCAAGTTAACAGAACTCAGAATACAATAAACTGCATGTACAACATAAGACATCAAAAATAACGGTCCCAACAATAAATAGAATAATACGCAAAACCTTACAAAATAACAATAAGGATCTACATAAATGCAAAACTACTAAACCTTATACCGCCACTTACACAAACAACGAACAAGTGATTAAAGCAACTTATTACAAAAAAAAGCCTAAGAATTCATCTTAATAGATATACAACAGTACAATCATAATACAAAAAACACATTATTCTCAAGATGACTGTAACCAACAATATTAGAGTGAACTACAATACAAACCTATACTTGGAAAATAATCACTCAACTTCAACTACAGTAAACTCTATAGCGTAAATCTAAATCCAACTTCCCAGCCAAAATAATCAGTATTCAAAGTAGCAGAAGCTGAAGTAGTTTTAGGAACTTCACTTAATGTACTGGGATGGTAAGCTATTTCTACTCTCTCATACTTATTACCTACAACTTTATGGTAATAACCCCCACCAAATAACATAGTATTAACATTTAGAGGATAATTAACACCGAACTTAACTTGACAAGAAAACTTAGGTAACGATATACCTAAAAATTTTATATAATCTGCACCAACACCAGCACACATATAAGGTGCTAAAGGAATATTACCACCAGCAACATCGTAACAAACACTCACATTAATTGATTTATCAACAACACCATTATTCTCTAGCACTATAAACTTATTAGCTGCACAACTGCTTTCACGAGACAAAGAAAAAAATTTGTAACTTTGGCTGTTTTCAGGATACCATTGTCTTTCAGGTTCAAAATTCTCATAAGAACCTTCAAATTCTACTCTAAAGTCATTAACATAATACCCAATAATACCACTAAACCCTGCAAAACTGCTTGCATAAGTAGGATCATATTGCCGTGTAAAGCTACCATGCTCAGATATTTTAGATTTATCAAGATCCATCGCAAAAATCTTTTTTGTAATACCAGGGATTGTTTCTTCAGCTGAAAAATTACTAAAATTAGGAACACCAACTTTATACTGACTACCTATATAAAGCCCTCTCCTCCCTTCAGAAAAGTTTACATCATCAGAAAAAGCACTACCAGAGAGGAAACAAACAAACGCACTAAGCGTAACACCTACAACAAACCTTTTGTAATTCATCTTAATAACCATTAATAACAAGGTAAATCATGATAATTTACTACAACAAACTATGCCAAGTCAAGTAATTGTAAATAATTCTATCTGCTATCAATAAACACACCCAAAGTACACAAAAAACACTCATTAACTATTAGCAATATATACAAACATCACTTTTTACTATAACAACAAAAAATAATGAAAACATACTAACTAATCTACTATACAAACACCTTAACACTAATCTCAATACCAAAATTCGGCTAATGCTGAAGTACTAACAGAGGTGAATAGCATTACATTACAGTACACTACACAGTACTATAGTTACCAATTACCCCTATGGTTGATATCCATTAATAAAAAAATACATCCTAAGTGAAAATTAATCCTAACATTATTAATAGAAATGTAGGATTTAACCTATTGAGTTTTAATAATTTTTTCCAGATATCTAAGAGAAAAAGGAATAACACATAGTATTATACTTTACACAGCTATGACAAATACTCAAGACTTATACTGTGATTTATAAAAACAACTTATCCAACACAGTTTGTAAAGGCAAAATATCTTCAATTGTTAGACATTAAATGTTTCTTATTGTCTTACAGCATCAAACCTTTTCATAAAATTCTTCAAGTTCTACTGTTAAATCTTCATAAAGTAAATATCCAAATGTAAGTGGTAGCATAAGAACATTACTACCGTATCCTGCTTCCAACAAATATTAAAAAAAAAAAAAGCATACAAAATTTTGTAAAAATAACTAATGTTTGTACCTACTGTATAACGTACATGAAACATTCAATGAAACTGATAAACTAGGTACTAATAATCCTAAGACTATCATTAAAGTTTTACAACCTTATACTTCATCATCTAATTTATCTAACAAAAAGATTTAAGACAAATATTCAAAACATTAACTAATCTACAAACAAAACCATAATTAATTAAGATCATATAAAAATATACTAATAAGTGTGCTACACTTTCAACATTTAACATGATAAAAAAGTAAATTTATTGAAGTATTGTTTGTCTATTGATACACTTTTTTAGGTATAAGTATAAACTGATTACACAACCAAAATACAAATGATTATTTTTAAAGTAAAACATTTCTCATTAAATTTATACTATTAAACATATGTAAACCAAAGTATTGTATAAACATACAGTATTGTTACAACTTTGGTGTACAAAAGCCACAATATTAGTAACATAACATAATAGGCATAAAGTTAATTAACAGTCAACAGTGCTAAATTTAAATCCTTTTTAATGTCTATAATAAGCTATCCATACTTTTCTTTAAGAAATAAATAGTACATGATTTAATATGTTGCTTTTTTGTAGTATTTGATATAGGTTACATATATTTATTAGCATTTAGGTAAGATAATGGATATGATTAACGTATTTGATAATATAGAAAGTGACACACTCCATGTTTCTAATTTTATCAATCAAGACTCTATTTACAAGTTCACAGTCACAGTACTTCCTGCATCTGTAGTTAACAATAGCGCAGACATTAATGATGATATATATTCTGTTGTTTTTTCATATAAAAGATATGAAGCACAACAACCATACGATCTTGTGGATAACGAGACAATAAGATTTGATGCTCACTTTGATCATATAGATCATAAGTTATACCTAACCAAAGATGACATATCTGTTGTATTAGACGAAGATATGTTAAGTTCATGCTTAAGTTGCATAAAGTTAATTAATAATAATATAACAAATATTTAAGCTACTGATCTTTAGAAACAGTAAAGAGGACCTATGTTCTCATTAATGTGAGTATTAGGTCTTCTTTAGTTTTTCCTGTATTAAAATATATCATGAATTCAAAGTTTTAGTTAAATAGGCTTTAACTTTCAAATATTAAACTCTGGCATGCTAATGAAAATTTACTATAAATGTTAGTGTCGTTATACTAGGTATTTTTGTCCTAACAAATGATATATAGTACACTTGTTTTTGAATTAAAGTAAATTTAAGCAGTTAATCTAGTTTTTAACGTAAATATTTATGATATATAAAAAAAGCTTATAATTTTTTACAATTTATTTTTTGTATCAAATAAAACATGTTGTTTTATTACTTTAACAAGATATAATGTAACCATTAATAAATTCAGGTAAGCTACAATGGATATTTTCAGCAATGAACTTAA
Source organism: Ehrlichia minasensis (assembly GCF_004181775.1). Lineage (NCBI taxonomy): Bacteria > Pseudomonadati > Pseudomonadota > Alphaproteobacteria > Rickettsiales > Anaplasmataceae > Ehrlichia > Ehrlichia minasensis. The sequence goes on along the minus strand of NZ_QOHL01000006.1, from coordinate 46,509 downwards.
CGCTATTGTTAATGTAAATGGAACAATATACGAAGGAAAAGTTATTATAGACAACAATGGAAATTTTGATACTAGCCTTAGCTTGGCAGATGGTGTAGGAACTCTAGGTCATCTTTCTGGGAATATATCTCAAAATAATGAAACAAAAGAAAGCTATATTCTTGAGTATATATTTGAACAACGTATAGTTTATCCAACATTACCTGTTCTACACTCATTTAATGGACAAATAGTGTCATCCACTGAGGAAGCTTCACCTCATAAAATTGCTTTTGATAACAGTAATGATAATATTAAAATTATATTATCAGATTCAGAAATAGTTCAATCTGTATCTGATGTAAAAGAAAGTCAAACACAAGAAGTATTACAACCTGCTACTGATACAGCACAAGAAAATCAAGCACAAGAAGTATCACAACCTGCTACTGATACAACAAAAGAAAATCAAGCACAAGAAGTATCACAACCTGCTACTGATACAATAAAAGAAAATCAAGCACAAGAAGCACCACAACCTGCCGCTGATGCTCAAGAAAAAGAGGTATCATCACCTGCTGCTGCCAAAGAATGACCAAAAAAAGTGGACTATCTCAACCTAACAAAGCATAAATAACAATTTAGCTTAACACCATACAATGTAGTTTTTTATCATAGTTAATAAACTGTAATATTTGTAAAGCAGTTGTTCGATTTTACGAATAGCTGCTTTATAGCTAACATGTTGTACAGTAATTTGAATATAATTCTTATACAGCTTTACAATGTTTTCAAATAATGCTTGCATCTATTTGTATAAGCTGAAAATCCTAAACATCATTGTACTATCCATAATTTCTACAGTACATGAAATACCGAAAACATTTACATAGACTGTTGCTAATTTTGTTGTACTTTTATCTTATTTAATCATATAATTCACAAACTAATAAATTAAATATTAATTTAATTATGCTTAGTATTGCACATAAAATCTTTGGCTCAGCAAACAGCAGAATAATTAAATCATTTTATAAAGTGGTTCAGCACATAAATGCAATAGAGAACGAATTACAACTTCTTTCTAATGAGGCATTAAAAAATAAAACCATAGAATTTAAGGAAGCACTTAAAAATGGAAAGACATTAGACGATATATTAGTCTCAGCTTTCGCTGTAGTAAGAGAAGCTTCAAAAAGAGTACTTAACATGAGGCATTTCGATGTACAACTTATAGGTGGAATGGTCTTACATAAAGGAATGATATCTGAAATGAAGACAGGAGAAGGAAAAACTCTAGTAGCAACATTAGCTGCATATCTAAATGCATTAGAAGGAAAAGGAGTTCATATAGTCACAGTAAATGATTATTTGGCAAAGCGTGATGCTGAATGGATGGGAGAATTGTATGATGCATTAGGCATTACTGTAGGATGCATATTAACTGACACAAATGATTTAGAAAGAAAAAATGCATATCAATGTGACATATTATATTCAACAAATAATAACTTAGGTTTTGATTACTTACGTGACAACATGAAATTTTCCAGAAGCGAAATGGTACAAAGAGGTTTTAACTATGCAATAGTTGATGAGGTAGATTCAATACTAATAGATGAAGCAAGAACCCCTCTTATAATTTCCGGGCAAGTAGATCAAGATATCAAAATGTACAAAAAAATAGATAATCTGATTTACGAATTAGTAGAGGAAGATTACGAATTAGAAGAAAAAAGTAGGAATATTTTCCTAACAGAAGCTGGAACGACAAAAATTGAAAATTTATTAACTAAACATAATCTTATTCCTTACAACACTTCCTTATATGATATAGATAATATCATAATCATGCACTACATTACTCAAGCATTACGCGCACATAAAATTTTTTCTTTAGACAAGGATTACATAATCAAAAATGGCAATATAGTAATCATAGACGAGTTTACAGGGCGTATGATGGATGGAAGGAGATATTCAGACGGACTACACCAAGCACTTGAAGCAAAAGAAAAACTAAACATCAATAGTGAAAACCAAACACTAGCTTCTACTACATTTCAAAACTACTTTAGAATGTACACAAAACTTTCTGGAATGACTGGCACAGCAGAAACTGAATCTGAAGAATTCTTAGGTACATATAATCTACAAGTTGTACAAATTCCAACAAATATACCAGTTCAAAGAATAGACTTAAATGATGATATATATTGTACAGAAGAAGAAAAATTTAGTGCTGTCATCAAATTCATCTCAGAATGCCATCAAAAACTGCAGCCTGTATTAGTAGGTACAGTGAGTATTGAAAAATCAGAAATGTTATCTAAATTATTAACACAAAATAAACTAAAACATTCAGTGCTCAACGCACGTTATCACGAACAAGAAGCATATATAATAGCACAAGCTGGCATACCTGGAACAATTACTATTGCTACAAATATGGCTGGTAGAGGTACAGACATACAGCTTGGTGGTAACTTAAAAATGCTAGCAAAAACAACACTTGCCAATATTACAGACAAAGAAGCAATAGAAATAAAATATAAGCAACTTGCAGAAAAAGTAAAAAAAGATAAAGAAATAGCAATACAAGCTGGCGGGTTATGTGTAATTGGAACAGAACGTCATGAAAGCAGAAGAATTGACAACCAATTAAGAGGAAGGTCAGGTAGACAAGGAGATCCTGGGTTATCTAAGTTTTTCTTATCATTAGAAGATGATTTATTAAGAATATTTGGATCAGATAAAATAAAAGGTGTGCTAAAAAAACTAGGAATGAAAAAAGATGAAGCAATTCAACACACGTGGATAAGCAGGTCTATTGAAAAAGCACAACATAAGGTAGAATTAAGAAACTATGACATTAGAAAATCTTTATTAAAATTTGACAACGTAATAAATGAACAAAGAAAAGTTGTCTTTGACCAAAGAAACCATATTTTAGATAATGATTCTTATGACATTTCCATTATATATAGAGACCTTAACAATGAAATAGTCAATGGCATAATACATGATAAATACTATAACTTAGACGATGAAACATATAAAATATTATCATCTGAGTTTACAAGAATATACGCTATTACCTTGGATTACAACATCATCAGTGAATTAGAAAGTAAGGAAAAAGTTATAGAACACCTCAACAAAATTGCTGATGAACACTTTACACAAAAGATAGAAGAATTTAAATCTAGAGATCAAACACTATGGGATCATGCAGTAAAAAAAGTCATGATTATGTCATTAGATTATTTATGGAGAGACCATCTTGCCGCATTAGATAGTCTAAAATGCGGAATAAATTTAAGATCCATAGCACAAAAAGATCCACTAAATGAGTTTAAAGCTGAAGCATTTTCTATGCTTGAAAACATGATGAATAAGTTCTATGAATTAATAATACAAAGATTATCCCATTTAAGATTTGATATAGAATTAAGTGAAACACAAATACCAGAATATAACATTAATCACACTAAAATTTCACGCAATGAAAAATGCCCATGCGGATCAGGAAAAAAATTCAAACATTGTCATGGTATGTAAGCATAAGATAATAACAACCTACTATCAGTGAGGAACAAAAGTATAAGTCACTGCCTATTGAGGGCTATACACTAATAACAACAAATTTAGAATATAAAAATCTAACAAAATAACAACAATTGTTTCATTCCAAAGAAAATCTTAATACTATTATCAAGTGTAAGAATAACATACCAAGCACTTTTGAATTTTTAGTATTCAAAAAATTGAATCATATGCAAATCAATCTTGGTTCACAATAACAACTACTAATGAAAAACATATTCTAGTCATTACTCAAGAATAACATACTAAGAATTACTGAATTATGAGAACTGAAACAATTATACAACTAATATACTTATCAATATTTAATAGTAAACTGCTTAATAGTATAATGTTTAAATACATACCATAACTATATTTTACTAGAAAGTATCAACATTATATAAACCTTATGAGCACACAGTATAAGCTACTGCTACAACAACTTATAAAACAACAATATTTAATAATATTGATTTATAATAAATTAAAAAATTTTTAATCATACACATAATTAATTGCTAACTTCACACATATAGCAAAACAATTTATATAACAATACATAACCAATTTACATGTAATTATATTGAACAAAAATAGATACTAATTGACTATTACTTGTGTACATTTATCATTAAAACTTAATTATTTTAAGTATTTACACAACCATATATATCTAAAGCAACAACAGCATCACCTTGAATTTCTACTTTTCTAAAAGGTTTCATCATCAACAATACATTACTTTCATCACACATTAAACAAGTGTCATTTTCACTTAACATAGAAAACACATACCTACTGCTATTAGAATCATTAAGAATCACCTCTAAATCACACTCAGTACAATGCTTCTTATCATTATCAATTCCAGTACAGTATTTAATTAGATTGACTATCCCTTTATCTCCTGAATCATTAACAATATGTCCACTAGCATAGTAATTACTCCCTTCTTCATTAACATGCACAACACCATGATAAACATCAACACCAGGATGACCACTTCTCTGAATTGAAAAGTCAATTTGACATGAATCGTAATCTATACTCATAGCAATACCTTCTATAAATTAAATTATTAGCTAAAAAACTAATATAATAAATCCCTATTTATATATAACATCCACAGTACAAATCACTTGATCTGCACTTAAGACACAAAAAGAAAAACTCTTTCTACAAATATATAGTACCATATTTAAATAAATTAACACTACAAAAAGTAATAAACCTAAAAAATAGAAAAGAGTAACTCAATAAATATTAATGTATCAATACAAATTTAGACAATCAATAACTTACTACATTTCTATAAAAAAATTACTTATTACTCACATTTAGTTTCTACTTTGCCACGAGAATAAATATAAGTACACCCACCTGCTTTATGTTCTTTATTTTCATATTTTTCATTAAAGAAAGAATCTCTTATCTCTTTAGTATTTATACCATCGTGCACAAGCACGGTAATAATAGGTTCTTTATTAATTTGTTCTACTTTTAATGGATCCATTAGCAATGGATTATGTGAGTCAATTAACAAACAATCTTGTAAGTTACCCAATATAGAAACAATAAAACTTTTATTAATTGAAGTAATAGTATTACTAGAACTAGTAGGATCATAATGTTCAAGAGTAATTTCTAAATCACATTTAGAACTTACATTACCATAAATACCTTTTGTACCATGATTTAATATATTTACCGTACCTTTATCACCTGTCAAATCATTAACAATAGATGCACTAGCATAATATTTACCTTCATCACCGTTGATATGTAATGTACCATGATAAATATCAACATTAGAATGACAATTTTGTTGAATTAAAAAATCAATCTGACAATCATTTTGAGACTCATTCTGATACTCATTCTGATACTCATTAAAATCTAAAACCATAGCAAAGCTCTATTAAGAAAATATATTAACATGTTAATTATATACTTTTTAATTAAAAATACTAGATATTTATTACACATAACTTACATCTAATGAGACAGAACGAAAAACCTGCAACACATAATTATTAGTATGCAAGTGTACACTTAAACAGAACAACACTAGAGTTTAAATTATTAAACAATTCAAAACATCTAGTTACATACATAACTTACACACAAAACAATAACTTATTTATTATTCACACTTATAGTTCTAATAATACAACATATACACACTACTCTTTATTACCTTCATTATTCACACCAAAGAAAGTATCTTTAATCATTACTAAAAGTTAAACCTGTTTCCAACTTCTAGTCCAAACTGTCGCAGATTGTTGTACTGTAATATTTGCTCCACCAGGTAATAGGATAGTAATACCTTTAAATTTTGAGAATTTACACCATTATGTACAAGCATAGTAACAGCATGTTCATTAGCATCCACTTTAGATGGCCATAAGTAATAAATTATGATGATCAACAAGCAACTGATCTAAACACCAAAAAATAAGTAGGCATAAAAGTATTATTAATTGACGTAGTTTCATTAATAGATTTCACAGGATCATAATGCTCAAGCAAAATTTCCAAATTACATTTAGCAATATATTAGTCATAATAATACATACCGCCTTCTTGTCTAAGTACGTACCTTTACCTCCTGTCAAATCATTAATGATTTCCCCAGTAGTACCGTAATTGCTATCTTCATCATTAAAATGCAAAGTACCATGATAAAAATCAGTATTAGGACTATCACTTTTTTGAATCAAAAAGTCACTGATGTACATTATAATCAGTATCTATAACAAAACCTACAACATGTTAATAAATATACATAGGTATTATATAATGTATTAAGTACCACAACTTTTACATATTTACACTCTATTACTTTACACAATGTTAGCATTGCAATAGTAGTACACTAAATTCATATATAAATATTCACCTTAATTCTGCTACATATACTTCTAGTTTAAACCAATTTCAATATTTTTACTAAGTAACTACTACGCCACAAATTACCAACAGAAACAATTATATATTTATATAAATTTATTATTAGTTAAATATACATACTTAATTTATTTTATATCTATCAAATTATTTGCATTATTTAATTGACGTAGTATATTAAGTTATCGTTATTATGTGTTCAGTATGTCTTTAAATATTTGTTTACCAGATCAATCACTATTAAGACCCAGAATTACAGTTTTTGGTGTAGGTGGTGCTGGCGGTAATGCTGTTAATAACATGATACAGTCTAATCTACATGGTGTTAACTTTGTAGTAGCAAATACAGATGCACAAGCATTAGAGCTTTCTTTGTCTGAAAAGAAAATTCAACTAGGCATTGGATTAACAAAAGGGTTAGGAGCAGGATCACTACCAGAAGTAGGTAGAGGAGCCGCAGAAGAATCAATAAATGAAATTATTGAAGAAATTGCAGACAGCAATATGTTATTCATAACGGCTGGAATGGGTGGTGGTACAGGAACAGGTGCAGCACCTGTAATTGCTAAAGTCGCAAAGGAAAACAAGATTTTAACCATAGGAGTTGTCACTAAACCTTTTCATTTTGAAGGTGCACATCGTATGAGAACAGCAGAACTTGGCTTAGAAGAGCTGCAAAGATACGTTGATACCTTGATAGTAATTCCTAATCAAAATCTATTTAGGATTGCTAACGATAAAACAACATTTGCAGATGCATTTAAGCTTGCAGACACTGTGCTGCATACAGGTGTTCGTGGTATAACTGATTTAATGGTAATGCCAGGGCTTATCAACCTAGATTTTGCTGATATTCGAGCAATAATGAGCGAAATGGGTAAAGCAATGATGGGTACAGGAGAAGCAGAAGGAGAAAATAGAGCTATATTAGCAGCTGAAGCAGCTATATCTAATCCCCTATTAGACAATATTTCAATGAAAGGAGCAAAAGGAATATTAATCAACATAACTGGTGGATTGGATATGACACTATTTGAAGTTGATGCTGCTGCAAATCGTATTAGAGAAGAAGTAGATAGCCATGCTAATATAATATTTGGATCAACATTTAACAAAGAAAGCGAAGGAAAGATTAGAGTATCTGTTTTAGCAACTGGAATAGATAATGAAGAAGTAGTAATACAAAACAAAAGCACAATTAAAAACAAAGAAACTTATGATAACAAGTTATCTGAAATATCAAATAAACATTTTAACCCATCAGATAATGAAATTGCTTATTATAAACCTAGCGATCCAGGGCAAGATATGATTAATTCAATAAATCACACTAGGAAACAAGACAACATAGACAATCAATCATCTAACAACAAAATACATGAATCAGCTTATAAAGCACAATTCAATAAAAATGAGTATTGGGACGAAGAATCACTTAATATTCCAACTTTTTTAAGAAAAAAATAAGGTGCAGTGTCTTATTGGCTTTTAAAAACAGAACCTCAAGATTTTTCTTGGGATAATATGCTGTATGATAAAGTTACTGTATGGGATAATGTATTAAACTATCAAGCACAAAATTATTTAAAAGTAATGAAGTGTGGTGACTTTGCATTTTTTTATCATTCTGGGAAAGACAAAGGAATAATAGGAATAGTAGATATATATAAAGAATTCTATCTCCCTAACATGAACAATAGGTTTGGTGTAGTTGAAGTAAAGATAAATAAAAAATTAAATAAAACAGTATTTTTGAAAGACATTAAATCAATTTCTACACTAAAAAATATGCTTATTTTAAAACAACCACGACTATCAGTTTCTCCAATAACAGAACAAGAGTGGCATTGTATTTTACAGCTAGGAGAAACTACACTGTGATTGAAATTAATGTTTACTATAAAAAGTGGTATAATGTAATAAGTAAACCAAAAAGTTTTGTTAAAAATATCATCAATACTTCTCTAACAGATCTAAACATTCATGAGTACAAACCTATCATTTCTATAGTATTAGCAAACGACAAATTATTACAGCAATTAAACTATGAATACAGAAAAAAAAACAAACCAACAAATGTTTTATCATTTCCATACAATAAATTAGAAAAAAACTGCTACTTAGGAGAAATTTTTATTTCATTAGATGTCCTTATGAACGAATCGATTGATCTTAATATACCAATAGAACACCATACTTCTCATATGTTGATTCACGGACTATTACACATTTTAGACTACGATCATGAAGAACCACTAGATCAATATATAATGGAGTCTATTGAAATTAAGTTATTAGACAAACTAGGAATAAAAAACCCTTATGTTTCACGTGAAACATAAACGTTTAAACAAAATAATGCACTCTCAATTATTATCACTAAGCATCATTAGTTCAATATATAAATATAACAAAATACGTTAAATTAAATTACTATACAAACTAGGCATAAAAAAAACATTATGTTTTATGTAAAATATAAATACCTAAACAAAATAGTGAAATTTTAATCACAATAAAATTTATACTATTAACTTACCATTTCATAGATTATTAAACATTTCATTCACAAGCATAAAAAATCATTATATCAACATATAAGAAATATACTAAATTGAGTTACTAAATAAATTAGTAATAAAAAAAATTCATGTTCCACGTGAAACATAAACATTCAAACAAAAGATTTACAATCGATAAAAAACGATACTACTAATTCACCGTTTCATAACATACTTCATTTGCAAACACAAAGAATCATTAGGTCAATACATTAATAGATGATTATATAAATTAGTAACAAAAAAATCTTATGCTGCACATAAAATATTCAATAAAAACTATCTATCATATAAATTTTGTATCATATTGTAATATACAATACTTAATAATAAAAAATTCAGTGACAGTAGTCTCATCTAATATATAATTAAAAAAAATGTAAATTATCTGTATGAGCAAAGTTTTTGCAATAGTAAATCAAAAAGGCGGTGTTGGAAAAACAACAACTAGTATAAACTTATCAACAGCTTTTTCTATAGTAAATAAAAAGACCTTACTTATAGATTTAGATCCTCAAGGTAATAGCAGTACTGGTTTCGGAATAACATATGAACAAAGGATAAATACAGTATATGAAGTATTAATCAATAACCTATCTATATCATCAGCTGTTGTCACAACTGAAATACCAAACTTACATTTATTACCATCAACAGTAGATCTATCTGCAGCAGAAGTTGAATTAACACAAGTACAACAAAGAGAATTTATTTTAAAAAAATCTTTGTCTGAAGTAAGAAACTCATATGACTATATCTTTATCGATTGTCCACCTTCTTTGGGATTACTAACAGTAAATGCATTAATAGCTGCAGACTCTATTATGATTCCATTACAATGCGAATTTTTCGCTCTGGAAGGACTTAGCCATTTAATAAAAACCATAGAAATAATCAAGAAACATCTCAACCCACTCTTATCAATAGAAGGAATTATTTTAACTATGTATGATAAAAGAAATAAGCTAAGTGAACAAGTAGAAGAAGATATTAGAAAATATTTAAAAGAATCTGTATATAAAACAGTCATCCCTAGAAATGTTAGATTATCTGAAGCTCCATCTCATGGAAAACCTGCCATTATATATGATTTTAAATGTGCAGGTTCACAAGCATATATATATCTAGCAAAAGAAATCCTAAAAAAACAAAAAAAATAATAGGTATTCAAAATGACAAAAAGACTAGGAAAAGGCATTTTTGAGTTAATAGGAAATAACAATTTAGAAATCAACAACAACAGTAATAACATCAATACTACCAATCACTTAACAATGCCAATAAACTTATTAAACCCTAGTACATCACAACCAAGAAAAACTTTCGATCAAGCATCACTTAAAGAATTAGCAGAATCCATTTCTAAACATGGCATAATACAACCAATAATTATCAGGAAAAATCCACATAAAAAAGGTTATGAAATAATAGCAGGAGAAAGAAGATGGAGAGCTAGCATTCTAGCAAAATTAAAATCAGTACCTGTAATTGTAAGAGAAATAAGTGATAATCAGTGTTTAGAACTATCAATTATAGAAAACATACAAAGACAAGATTTAACACCTATAGAAGAAGCAGAAGCATATTCTAATTTAATAAATACTTTTTCTTATACACATGAAGATTTAGCTTCTATTTTAGGTAAAAGTAGAAGTCATATTACAAATATGATAAGAATACTATCTTTACCACCTTCTATAAAATCAATGGTAAATGATAAACTTATATCATTTGGACATGCTAGAGCTTTAATAAATATAGAAAACCCGGAAGAAATAGCACAAAAAATTATTTCTTTAAACTTAAATGTAAGACAAACTGAACTATTAATCAAAAATTTACAAAAACCAAACAGAAATAAAACCTCAGAAAACTTTACAGAATTAGAGAATTCATTATCTGAAATATTAAAGCTAAAAATTAAAATAAAAGGATTAAATCACAAGGGAAATATAGTTATAAAATACAATAACCAACAACAATTTAATTCAATACTAGATAAATTAAAAAAATCAATATAAAGTTTTTTAATTTAAGACACATTCACTAAAATCAAAAATGACTCTAAAAATTTACAACTGAAATAATTTCATATACTATATTATAATATTGAATTATACTACATATATATAAATGAGAAACGAATTGATATGCCTTGGTGTGATCACATCATCTCATGGAATTAGTGGAAATGTAAAGATAAGAACTTTCACAGAAAATCCAGAAGATTTTACATCTTATGGAATGTTAACTGATGGAACAAATACATATAAAATAAGTATAGTATCTGTCACATCACAAAATACAATAATTGCAAAAATCAAAAATATAGTGTCAAGAAATGATGCAGACTTACTAAGAAATAAAAAGCTTTTCATAGAAAAAGACAAATTACCAAACCTTACAAATAATGATGAATTCTACCACAATGATTTAATAGGGTTGAATGTTATATTGGAAGACAATAAAGTCTATGGAAATGTAAAGAAAATTCATAATTTTGGATCTTGTGACATTATAGAAATATGTCTTTCCTATTCTAAACAAAGTACTATGTTACCTTTTACAAAAAACATATTCCCTCATATAAACATTAAAGAAAAATATATAATAGTAAATTTACCAGAAATTATAGGAAATAGCAGTGACACTTAATGTTAACGTTCTAACTATATTTCCAGAAATGTTTCCAGGTCCATTAAGTTATTCAGTAATAGGAAGGGCTTTAAATAAAGGTATCTGGAATCTAAATGTTATTGATATAAGGTTATTCGCAAAAGATAAACATAAAACAGTAGATGATAAACCTTATGGCGGAGGACCTGGTATGATAATGAAAGCAGATGTTATAGGTTCAGCAATAGACGAAGTATTGAGTAAAAACAAAAATACAAAACTAATATACATGTCTCCTAGTGGAGTAAAATTAAATCAAGATATTTCTGGACAATTAACACATTTTTCTAATATAACTGTACTATGTGGTCGCTTTGAAGGAATAGATAAGAGAATTTTAGATTTTTATGATTTTCACGAAATAAGTATTGGAGACTATATATTATCAGGTGGAGAAATTGCTTGTATGGTTCTCATAGAAACTTGCGTTAGGCTTATACCTGGAGTAGTCAATAATACACAAAGTATATGTGATGAGAGCTTTGCTTTAAATAATCAATTAGAGTACCCTCAGTACACACGTCCAGCAAAATGGAGAGGATTAGCTGTTCCTGATATCTTACTCTCTGGAAATCACAAAAAGATTAATCTTTGGAAAGCTAATCAATCTTATTGTATAACCAAACAAAGGCGTCCTGAATTAACTGGTACAATAAATGGAGATACATATGAGTAATTTGCTTAAGGAGTTCAATGAACAACAGATAAAATTGTTGTCCAATAAAAAAATACCAAAGTTTAGCTCAGGTGATACAGTAAGAGTAAGTATGAAAATCTTTGATGGAGTAAGTGAACGTATACAAGTATTCGAAGGCGTATGCATAAAAAGAAGAAACAATGGTCTACACTCTTCTTTCACTTTAAGAAAAATAAGCTACAATGAAAGTATACAATTGCAAGTATTTTTATACTCTCCTACAGTAGAGTCCATAGAAGTAGTAAAATTTGGTAAAGTCCGCAGAGCAAAACTTTATTATATGCTGAGCTTATTTGGTAAATCTGCAAGAATAAAAGAACGCAGTAATGTTGCAAAACATTAATCTTAATTTTGCAAATCTTATAGCATTTTATTCCATGATGTCTTTTTATTGCAGTAAAAAAGCCTTATAGTAGTGTGTTATTTCTATAAATTTCATTCTTCACAGTATTTTACCTGTAATTTTGCATTGTAATAAATTAAAGATTTATGTTTTTATCAAGAAGTATTTTTAACCATTATATATCTTCTTTATAGTAAAGAGAACATATTTCCTATGGTACATTATCCACATACACTAAGTTTTCAATAAAAAAACTTCTACCTTATTTTGTACAATAGAAAGTCCATAGCTGCATTTACAGATAGCATTTGTATTTCATTTCTACTCATATTATCACTAAAATAGCACTTTTTATAATCACTATCAATATTTGAAGCATAACCTATATAAACTAACCCCACTTGCTCACCATCAGGACCAGCAAATCCAGTAATTGAAATAGATATATTAGCTTTTGAATTTTTTAAAGCACCAACTGACATTAAAATAGATACTTCTGGACTCACAGCTCCATGCTTATCAATAAGTCCTTTATCAATATTTAAAAGCCTAGCTTTAGTTTCATTCGAATATACAACAAAACTACAATCTAATACTTTTGATGCTCCTGGAATACAAGATAACAAAAAAGACATCAATCCTGCTGTACATGACTCAGCTATTACTATTTTAGAATTATTTTCTACTAGCTTTAAAACACATACTTTAGCTTTTTCTAATATTTCTTGTTTTATTATCACGTAACAACATTATATAAATCACAAACAAACTTATATTCACTTAACAAATAAGTGAAACAATTAAAAGCAAAATCAACAAATTGTGTTATACAACTGCTAACTAAATATACATAAATATACTACTAGTATTAGAAATTATACTTATATTTTATAAAACTATAAAAATCTTTTAACTTATACAATAACTATATAAAATTGCGAAGATATAATATTAAAAAGACATTTAGTAGAATAAAAAAATTCTTAAATTATTATACAAGTTTATAATGTAATACATAAACAAATAAGATATAATAACAAAACATCGGTTATGTACTTTAAAATTATATGTTTAATTATGGTTAATGTAAGATGATAAATATTTATTTTAATAACAATCTATGTAAGCAATTTCATCGTGGAATCAAAGGATACGATGTAGTAGCTGATTTATTTCCAGAATTAAAAAATAAAGCAATAGCTGTAAAAGTAAATGGGGAATCTTACGATTTATCAAGAGAAATTACAGAAAACTGTACTTTTGAAGTCATAACAACAAATAGCGAAGAAGGTCTTGAAATTATACGTCATGATACCGCACATATCATGGCACAAGCAGTAAAAGAAATCTTTCCAGATACTCAAATAACAATTGGTCCAACCATTAAAGATGGTTTTTATTATGATTTCGCAACAGAACATAACTTTTCTAGTAATGACCTAGAGATAATAGAAAAAAAAATGATAGAAATTATAAACAAAAACGAAATCTTTATACGTGAAGTATGGACTAGAGAAGAAGCTATAAAATTTTTTTCTAGTATAGGAGAGAATTACAAAGTTAAAATAATATCCAACATTCCAAACAATGAAAATATCACTGTTTACAAACAAGGAAATTTTATTGACTTATGTCGTGGTCCACATGCACCTTCAACAAAAACATCAAGATCTTTTAAATTAACAAAAGTATCCGGATCTTATTGGCAAGGTAATTCAAATAATGAAAAGTTGCAAAGAATTTATGGTACAGCATGGCGAAATGAAGAAGAATTAAAATCATATTTGAATAACTTAATAGAAATAGAAAAGAGAGACCATAGGAAAATTGGAAAAGAACTAGAATTATTCCATATTCAAAATGAAGCATGTGGTCAAGTATTTTGGCACAAAAAAGGCTGGACTATTTACCGAATAATAGAAAACTACATAAGAAAGAAACTAGAAACCAATGGCTATATAGAAGTAAAAACTCCTATGCTTCTAAACAAAGAGCTCTGGGAAAAGTCAGGACATTGGGATAAGTTTCGTGGAAATATGTTTTTAAGTGAGGCAGAAGATAAAGTTTTAGCAATAAAACCAATGAATTGTCCATGTCATATACAAATTTTTAACTCAAAAATTAGAAGTTACCGTGATTTACCAATACGCATGGCAGAATTCGGAACATGTCATAGATATGAAGCATCAGGAGCACTACATGGATTAATGAGAGTACGTGGCTTTACTCAAGATGATGCACATATCTTTTGTACAGAAAGTCAAGTTACCTCTGAAGCATTAAAATTTTGTAAACTATTAATGGAAATATATAAAGATTTTGGATTCACTGACATATTAGTAAAATTTTCAGATCGTCCAGAAAATAGAGCTGGTAGCGATGAAACATGGGATAAAGCTGAACTAGCATTAAAAAAATCAGTTGAATCTGCCAATTTAAATTATATTCTAAATCCTGGAGATGGAGCATTTTATGGACCAAAATTAGAATTTGTACTCAAAGATGCTATTGGTAGAGAATGGCAATGTGGAACTTTACAAATGGATTTTGTACTACCAGAAAGATTAGGCGCCTACTATATAGGCAATGATGGAAAAAAACATCATCCAGTAATGCTACATCGTGCAATTTTAGGTACGTTTGAAAGGTTTATAGGAATACTAATTGAACATCACTCAGGTAAATTTCCAATATGGCTAGCTCCTACACAATTATCAATATTAACTATAAGTGAAGACTCAATTGAGTATGCTAATTCTCTAAAAACAAAAGCTGAAGAACATAATATAAGGGTTGAGCTTGATGTCACAAGTGAAAAAATAAATTACAAGATACGGAATCACATTCACAAGAAAACACCTGTATTTTGGGTAGTAGGTAAAAAAGAAGTAAATGAAAATTCTGTATCTATACGCTATTTAGAATCAAATACACAGCATACTATGTCTGTTGATAAAGCGTTGAAAACATTATTAACTTGTGCTAGCATCTAATAATTTTTAGTCAGGAGTGTAAGATTTGAAAAAAAACAAATTCTCTAATAAAAACAGGATCAACGAAATGATTACAGAAAAAAAAGTAAAACTCGTTGATCAAAATAGTGTTATGATTGGAGTTGTAGATATTGAAGACGCTTTATCTAGAGCTAAAGCTGTTAATTTAGATTTAGTTGAAATAGTACATGATGATGAATATCCTCTATGTAAAATATTCGACTATAGTAAATACAGATATAGCCATAAAAAGAAGATAAGCGATTCAAAAAAGAAGCAAAAAACCATCATAGTAAAGGAACTTAAGTTCAAACTTAATATTGGGGATAATGACTATAATGTAAAGCTAAACATGTTACGTAGTTTTATAGAAAGAGGAGATAAAGTAAAAATATCACTCAGATTTATAGGAAGAGAAATACTCCATCCAGAAGTTGGAATGGAGATTATAGAAAGACTAATCAAAGACACCTCTGACATCGCAAAGCCAGAAAATTTACCAAAAAAGGAAGGGAATTTGATTAATATGGTATTAACTGCCAAATAAATACTGTACAAGAATACTATAACATAAGTTATAGTATTCTAATTCCATTCTATAAACCCACAGTTAAAATAGAAATGACAAACACATTTGTTATACTGTTTAATAATCTCAAATTCTTCAATTTAGATGGTAGCATTTTTATAAAAATTTCATTCATTATACAGTACACTGTGTTTTTTGTGTTGGTTATACAGTAGAACATGATAAAAATTCTTACTTGATAGTCAGTATTATCTATATATAGTTTGTCATTGAAAGAAAAATACTAAAAAAACTGTTCATTATCTGAGTAAAAGATTTACTGCTACAAATACTGCATGAATATCTTAATGAAATATTGAAGTAATGATAACTGTACTTACCGTTATTTAGTACACATAACCTGCTTTACATTCTCAAGATACATAAAAAGTAAAATAATGTATAACCATGTTATCATACAACATTACTCTTATATAAATATTGTTTTATTCACAAAAAAAAGTTAAAAACAATAATTTAGCAATGTTTAAAATACAAATCAACTTTATAAAACACACTTTTTTGTAAACATAGAGTTTAACACTACACATGCATATGACAATCTGTCACAAATTCCACTAACTAACAGTAAGTTACAGTGTTAAAAACATATAACTTCAAATATCAATAAATTTCAGCATTTATAATCATTGCGAACATTTGATTAATATTATGTATCTTCATAGTAAATTACACAGCATATAAAGCAAACATCCTCAGTAATTTTAAAATCAACTTAGTTATTATGTCACTAAATTAGTATTTACAAACAATACATCTTGAGTTAACACCATGCACTTCACAACAAACAGTTATAAATTACACCAAATAATATTGCCAATAAATAAGTTTAATAATCTATATTAGTTACTACATAACTGAAATATCAGTATTTAGCATTTATAAACAACACATCATTTCTGTAAAATATTTTAGCTAATGTAATACATTTTCAATAAATCTTATATTTCACAGTAATTTCTAAAGTCAAAAATCCATAACATGGAATATTTTTTGAAATGTTAATAAAACACAATATTCTTACATTATCACTTATATGTAAGCATTTTACATTCTTAACTCTATAAGCACATTTTTATCCAAAAAATTTTATTACTAGTATAGCACAATATTCAATTTCTAAAGAATTATTAATAGTATACACTTTTTAATATACCTAAGCATGTTCTTAACACTTGAATTTGATAACAACAATCATGACATTCATTATACTTATTTTTTCAATATCATTTGATTTTTTTCACAATAAATAATATACTAGTTTGAAAATATAAAAATTTTCCCATTATACATTATTTGTAGCTTTGAGTACCACGAAGTGCAACAATATATAGTATCTCTTAATCATCTCTAAACAATTACTATTTACTAAAACGTAAAGCTAGAAGTTATATAGTTCACAAATGCAGTAACAAAATCATTCACCATATTAACATCGGTTATATATAAAATAATGCATAAAATTTTATACATCACCTACTTGCATTTTATAATCTCATATCCTCAACATTATAATGACATTATATACACTCAGTTAGAATTTTATACTAATTTCCTTGAAACAACTTATATATAATCATTCAATTTATATTAATTGATTACTGTTTTTAACTGAATAAAAGAGTACCAATACATTGCTATTTCCAATTATTTAAATTTTTTTAAAGCATTACACCAATCACCATCATTAGCAATAATCTCAATATCCCTAAGATTTTCTCTTATAGAAGAGTTTATATTTACCTTTAAATTAAAATTTAATATACCATCTAATAAGTTAGGCCACTCTACAATACAAACGCCGTTATCACAAATACAATCTAAGCCTAAGTCATATACTTCACGTAAACAACTAACCCTATAAAGGTCAACATGATATATTATAAATTCACTAGAATGATATTCATTAATAATACTGAAAGTAGGACTACTTACATCTTCAGATGGAATCAATGCATTAACTAAAAACCTAACAAAAGTAGTTTTACCAACACCCAAATCACCAACTAAAGATATAGAATCACACTTTTTTAAATTTAAAGCAACAAAACACGCTAGCTTTTCTAAAAAAAACAAATCAACAAAACTATACTTAAATTGCAACTATACACTCACAACTGAAATAAATTATCTGCGTTCACCTTGTAGATTCAACAAGCTTAAAAATATATTAACATAATTAAAGTACAAAGTAGTTGCACCTAATATAGCCATTTTATTGACAGAAACATCAGTTCCATCATTAAATTTATAGTATACATCTTTAATTCTTTGAGCATCATATGCAGTCATACCAGTAAATAAAACTACTGCAACAATTGATATAGCAAAATGTAATGGGCTACTATGCAAAAATAAATTAACTAAAGAGGCAAGAACTATTCCGACAAGACCCATAAACAAAAACGTTCCAAATTGAGATAAATCCTTCTTGGTAACATTACCATACCAGGCCATGATACCAAACATAGAAGATGATATAAAAAACACCTTTGCAATACTTGCTGAAGTATACACTAGAAATATATAAGAAATGGAAACACCCATCAAGGCTGCAAAGCTAAAAAATACCGTCAGTACAGCTTGAAAGCTGAAAACATTCAATTTATAAGACATTAAAAAAACCAACCCTACAGGAGCAAACATAATTACCCAATGTAAAGGAGTATTATATATCACAGACATAAGAGCAGAAGATGAAGACACAAAAAATGCCACTATACCAGTTAACCCTAAAGCCATAGCCATATAGTTATATACTTTTACTAGATAATTCCTTAGACCAACACTATAGTAAGCACTCTCAAAACGTACATTACTGTAATTATCCATAAATACTCCACTTTAGAAAAAATTTAAGCCACTTAATTATAACAAAAAATATAAAAATATCAATACCAATTTATCATGAACCATGTAAGATTGGATCTGTATCTTTATGCATACTTTCAACAAAATATATTTCCTGCATACCAGTAGAAACTTGTTGTAAATCATTTCCTTGTACTTTTTTTTCTAATTCTTCATTAGCTTTAACACTATAATACAACATTAATGCATATCCTATACAAAATATCGCCATACCAATAGCACGTGTAATAAATCCTAACGGTAATGAATCCATACCAAAAGGACCAAGATTACCTGTATACATTGCACCGGATCTACATTCAAAAGAAAGTAGTACCTTACCAGCCAAAATTAAAAAAGTACCAAAAAATATACTACCAAAAATAAATGATTGAGCAGGACTACCTGAAGATTTACCATCCCTATCTTTACTATTCTTACATCTAATTATATAAGAAAGTAAAAACATACTTGCTGCTATTAAGAAAAATATATTTCCTACAGTATCCACAATCCCCTGCAAATTAAATGCAGTATTAACAGGAATATTACTTACATTAAAAATTGATGGAACCATTAAACTAAATACAGCAATTGCTTGCATAATAGTAGTAAGGAACCCACCAGTTAAATCAAATTTATTTGCATGAGTTTCACAAAATCCGGCAACATCATCGCTAAAAGATACTATTTCATCTTCTTTTTCTTCACACTTTTTTAACTGTGCTTGTAATCTTGCTCTCTCTTTTTCTATATATAAAACATTATATAAACCTGTAACAAGAAAAGATATACATAAAAGTAAAGCCACAAATTCAGCAAGACAACCTAAGAATAATGTTTTATCCTTACTTAATCCCATAACCCCTGACTGCAAAATAGCACCTGAAGCAAAAACTAACGCATAAAGAACACATACAGCCATGACTATTTTTTTTCTAGCCAAGTCTTGACTATTCAATTTGTATAAACTAAACTCAAGCTGTGCCTTTCTTTGTTCTTTACTTAGGCCACTAGCTTTTTTAGCTTTTTCACCATTATCACCTAACATAATATATCAATTTCACCTCACTAATTATTAAAAAATACACACTTAAATCTTAACATTAAGATATGGCAATACAGGTTATATTATAAATCAGAAAAAACAAAAAGCTATTAACTTTTTTAGCTTCATTAATTATATAATTGTATACTAAAAAAGTAACAGTATGTAAAAATATGTCTATAATTATATAAAAAATAAAGGTTAAATTTATGAAAATAGGAATAAACGGGCTAGGACGTATAGGAAGATGTTTAATAAGGGCAATATATGAAAATGCACAATCATCAATAGAATTATCTGCATTAAATGGATCTACATCACCAGAAACACATGCACATCTTATTCAATACGATTCTGTACATGGAAAATTTCCATATAATGTAGAATCAGAAGAAGGTTATATAATAATAAACGATAAAAAAATTCCACTATCAACTGAAAAAGAACCAAAAAACATCTTCTGGGAAAAACACAATGTAGATATTGTATTAGAAAGTACAGGGAAGTTTAATAAAAAATCTTTAGCAACACAACATATTAACTCAACAGTAAAAAAAGTTATAGTATCAGCACCAGTACAAGATTCTGACATAACAATCGTATATGGTGTAAATAATGAAATGTTAAAAAAAGAACACAATGTAATTTCAGCTGGATCATGTACTACAAACTGTATAGCACCTATTCTAAAGATAATGAATGATACAATAGGAATAAAAAACGGGTTCATGACAACAGTACACTCATACACAAACGATCAAAATTTAGTTGATAATAACCATAAAGACTTAAGAAGAGCAAGAGCATGCATGATGTCTATTATTCCCACAACAACAGGAGCAACAAAAACTATTGATTTAATAATACCAGAACTAAAAGGAAAACTTAATGGAACAGCTATACGCGTACCAACACCAAATGTATCTATGATAGATTTAGTATTTAACTCTGTTAAATCAACCAACGCTAATGAAATAAATGATATAATAAAAAATTCGTCACAAAACTCTAAAGTCATAAGCATAACAGACAAAAAATTAGTATCTATAGACTTTTGCCACAGTACATATAGCTCAATAGTAGACGCAAATGAAACATGTGTTACTGATAACAACTTATGCCGTATAGCAGCTTGGTATGACAATGAATGGGCTTTTGCTATGAGAATGTTAGATATAGTATCATTATTATCAGAATTAATATAAAATAGATTAGCAAATTTATATGACCGTACTAACTTTTAATGTAAGCAAGGCGTTTTTATTTACAAAATAAATTAAAAATTAAATATATTATAATAAAATGCTTACCATTAATATACAAACATACAACTAAAACATATTTTCCACATAGTAATATTTAATACTCACATATCAACATGTAATACTCAAACCAACTACTTTAGAGAATTTACCATAGATGATATCATATCTTGTATTCCAAGGTATATATTATAAAGGCTATCATTCCTCATGTATGCAGAACAAGAAAATATTTTATTCACATCATCTTTAACAGATTTAATAGTAGGACAATCAACATGAATTCCTCCTAATTTATCTATTAAATTATTAGAATCTTCCCCTATTGTTACTTTAATTTTCGCAACATCTTTTAATATTTCAACTAGTACTGCAGGTGATATACAAACTGCTCCTATAGGTTTTTTAGCATTATAAAATTTATATACAGCATTCTTGAATTCAGGCAATATACTCTCACCTTGTTTATCCTCATCAAACAAATTAGAAAAATTTTTTGCCACACCATATCCACCAGGAATTACTAACATATCAAATTCTTCAACATTTATTTGCTCTATATCATATATGGACCCTCTTGCTATTCTTGCAGATTCAACCAAAATGTTTCTAACTTCCTCTACAGATTCTTTCTTTTTATGATCTATAACTTGTTTCTGATTTTTATTTGGTGCAAAACACTTAAAACTCACATTATTTCTATCAAGCTCAAGCATAACTAAAACAGCTTCTCTGATTTCCGATCCATCCATATGACCACAACCAGATAAAATAACAGCAGAATTCAACGTCATAAAATACCCTTTATTAAACTAAATGCTAATTTTATAAAAACAATTTGTAATTTACAAATTTATTTGAGTACTATATGTGCTATAAATTTATATCATAATGATCACTTACATAATAAACAATGAATATATTATTAATAGGATGTGGTAATTTAGGAAGCATATTACTAAACAAATGGTCATATAATGACCAAATATCAAAAATTATTGTAGTTCAACCAAGCTTATCAAAAAAAGATGCATTTAACAGTATCACTAAAGTCACATTTGTAAAGTGTCACGAAGAAATAAGCAGAGATTTTGTTCCACAAGTTGTTGTGATAGCAATAAAACCTCAACAAATTTTTTATGTAATGCCAAATTATAGAATTTATAGTAAATCTGCATCTTTCATTTCTTTATGCGCTGGGATTGATGTTAATTTCTTAAAAGAATGTTTAGGAAATACAGCAATAATAATAAGAGTGATGCCTAATATTGCAATGTCACTGAGTGAAAGTGTAAATCTTTCTTATATGGCAGAAGGATTACCTAATGAAAAACAAAAAGTATCAACTGTTTTTAACGACACAGGACTTATATATTGGATACAAAAAGAAGATATTTTTGATAAATTATCTCCTATTACTGGTTCTGGTCCTGCATTCTTTTTTTCTCTTGCAGAAGAATTAGTAAGGCACACTGTAGAAGCAGGAATCAATGAAGAAGATGCTATCAAATTAGTATCTCAAACATTTACAGGAAGTGCTAAACTACTAGAAACAAGAAAAACTACTATTAGCAATCTTATATCATCAATAACAAGTCGTGGTGGAATAACACAAGCTGCACTGCAAGTACTAAACTCAGATTTACCTAAAACAATCAGTTCATGTTTAAAAGCAGCAATGGAAAGGTTATTGTACTTAAAAGATATGCATAGAAATAATCAATAATGCATATTGTATATAATAAACATATAGAAAAACAAATTTTTATTTGATATTTCTTTCAGTTAAATTATAATGCAAAGGGTAATATGAGCAAAGGCTTTGTGAAGTCGGTCAGGTTAGGAATAAAGCAGCCGTAGCATTGCTTCTTTGGGTTGTATTGCCCATTTTTTATTTTATCACTTTAAAATGAGTTTCGCATTAAAATATAGGCCTAGCAATTTTAAGGATCTTATAGGACAGGAAGTTTTAGTTCGCGTTTTACATAATGCATTTCACTTAGATAAGATACCAGAGTCAATACTTTTAACAGGTACTAGTGGTGTCGGGAAAACAACCGCTGCAAGAATAATATCAATGTGCTTAAATTGTGCTTTTGGACCAACATCTGATCCATGCAATACATGTCAAAATTGTATATCCATCAAAAATTTCAATCATCCAGATGTAATAGAAATAGATGCAGCAAGCAACACAAGTATAGAGGATGTAAAAGTGATTTTAGAAAACTCACGCTACATGCCAATTAGTTCAAAATTTAAAGTATACATAATAGATGAAGTTCATATGTTATCTAACAGTGCATTTAATGCACTACTAAAAGTGTTAGAAGAACCTGCACCTTATGTAAAATTTATTTTAGCAACAACTGAAGTAAAGAAAATACCTGTAACAATCATATCTAGATGCCAAAGATTTGATTTTCAAAAAATATCTACAGACAAACTTATAAAACATTTAAAAGCAATATCAGAAAAAGAAAATATAACATCTGATGAAGAAAGTATTAAACTAATAGCAGATAATGCTGATGGATCAATACGTAATGCACTATCCATATTAGAACAAGCTGCTATATATAGTAATAAAGTTCTATCTGAAAAAAGCACAAAAGAAATGCTAGGGTATGTTAGTAGACATACACTACTAGAAATAATAGAACCATTAGTCACAGGAAATACTTTAGAAGCACTAAAGAAATTTGAAGAATCATGCAACTCATATAGTCCTGTTATAATATTAGATAACATGTTGCAGATTATTTATGAAATATGCTATTTTTCTATAACAAAAAACAATGAATCTTTATCTGACAATAACATTATAACACACATAAAAAATGATAAGATTTTATCCACAACATTTTTATCAAGATTATGGCAGATGCTTTTTAAAGGAATACAAGAAGTAAAATCATCTAATTGTACAAAGCATGCTGCTAATATGCTAATCATCAGATTATGTTACCTATCACCACTGCCATCTCCAAAACAAATAATAGATAAAATCCAGGACAATATAAAAACAAATAATAAACCTGATAATTATAAAAAAGAATTACTTGAATTATTAAAAATCAATAACATGCAAGACTTATATAATCAAATATATGAATCCGACTTAGAAATAACAAATTACAATGACGGAATACTAAATATAAAATGCAATAATACATTATCTAAAGACTTACATGACGATCTATTAAATTTTCTTAATAGCTCAACAAATAAAAAATGGAATATATCAATTGAACAAAATTTTAATATAAGTAAAAATAGCAATACATGCTACAATAAAAGCTTTAACTCAACTATTTGCAACATATTACAAGAATTTGATGGTGCAAAAGTTGTAAACATAGAAAATATAAAAAAGAACAATAACTAAGGAGTAATGTATGTATTCTAGTGATCAACTATCCAGCTTACAAGAACTTTTAAAAAAGAAATTCTCTGAATTTCAAGAACAACAAAAACCTCAAGTTTTTGAAGGTTCATCACTTGGAGGAAAAGTATCTGTAAAAATCAATGTATCTAATATGGTAAGTTATCAGGTAACTGAAGTAAAATTAGATCCATCATTACTACAAGAAAAAGCAATTCTAATAGAAGATTTAATTAGAGCTGCATTTAACGATGCACTAAAAAAGTCATCTGACTATAACAAAAATCTTATAAGTTCTTTACTACCGTTTGGAATATAAAAAACTATGAATTATAAGATAGCAGTAGTAGGAGCTACAGGAAACGTAGGTAGAGTTATTTTAAACGTTTTATCAAGTAGATCATTCCCAGCAAAAGAAGTTATAGCATTAGCATCAAAAAAATCTGTAGGAAAAAAGTTAAGTTACGGAGATAAAATACTAGAATCTCAAGATTTAGATAGTTACGATTTTTCTGATACAGATATAGCAATTTTTTCAGCTGGATCTTCAATATCACAGAAATATGCGCGAACAGCAGCAAACAGAGGATGTATAGTTATAGATAACACTTCTTTATTTCGTATGGAAGATGAGATACCGTTAGTAATACCAGAAATAAATCCAGAGGACATATCTGAATATGATAAACATAATATAATTGCTAATCCAAATTGTTCTACTATACAAATGCTTTTAGCTTTAAACCCACTACATAAAATATCAAAAATAAAAAGAATTGTTGTATCAACATACCAATCAGTTTCTGGTGCAGGAAAGTCTTCAATGGATGAGCTTTATTCACAAACTAAAGGTACATTTATGAATCAAAGTATTGCACCAAAACAATTTACAAAAAGAATTGCTTTCAATTGTATTCCACACATAGATATTTTTATGAAAGATGGATCAACAAAAGAAGAATGGAAAATGGCTGTAGAAACGAAAAAAATATTAGACAGCAATATAGAAGTAAGCGCAACATGTGTCAGAGTACCAGTATTTGTATCACATTCTGAATCAGTAAATGTTGAATTTTTCTCTGAGATTTCAGAAAAAGAAGCTTATGAAGCATTAGAAAATGCTCCAGGAATTTTAATACTTGACAGAAGAGAAGACGGAGGATATGCAACACCATTAGATTGTGTACATGAAGATGAAGTTTACGTATCAAGGCTAAGAAAAGACAACACAGTAAAACATGGTCTTAATATGTGGTTAGTAAGTGACAATTTAAGAAAAGGTGCAGCGTTAAATGCAGTACAAATAGCAGAAATACTCATTAAAGACTATTTATAGAAAATCAACAATCACTACAATTAAAATCAATGACAGTACAAATAGTAAAAAATTGTCATATATTCAAAATAAAATAATTATATTGTAGTAAAAAATGTAAATTATTTAGTAACATATGAAGAAAAAATAAAACATTAAATGCAGTACAAATAATAGAAATTATTATCTATAAAATAAATTCAATGTAGTAATTCAAGCAGTAAGCTATAATTAAAAAATTGTGTAGTAATAGGTCAAGTAAAAATAATACCAACAATTACACATATTGAAATACGAAATTTATCAAGTACAGCAATTCATAAATAGTTCAAAATTAAAAATACAAACAACAAAAGTATTATTAAACTAGTACATTACTTATAAAATACTAACAATCCTCACTAAAATATTCTCAGTTAATATAAGTAAAAAAGCACGATATTCCATCAATGTAGTACAATACAAACTTATATAAATTACTATTAAAAAAAACAAATCCAATAAATAAATTCTTATTAGTAAGTTGTAATTAAAAAAAATGGGATAGTACTTATATTAACACACAACACAAATACTAAAAATATACAAAATAATAAAACATAACAGGTATGTAATTCCACAGTAACAAATAATTATCAATAAATTATAAAACAAAAGCACTATGTAAAATTAAATAAATCATCACAACAATGATACACAAATGTCGTATATATCTTTACAAAATAGAATACAAGTTATGAGTTTAAATAAAATTCATTTCTTAATTTTAAAGCAAAATCTTCCTTTTCCCAAGAGAAACTGCCATTTTCATCAGGAATTCTTCCAAAATGACCATAACAAGATGTAATTTTATAAATAGGATTAAGTAACATTAAATGTTTACAAATTCCATAAGGAGACAAATCTATATTATTTTGTATAAAACTTTTTATAACATTATCACTTACAACTCCAGTACCAAAAGTATTCACATAAAATGAAATAGGACGAGAAATTCCAATAGCATAAGATAATTGAACTAAACATTGACTTGCTAATTTAGCAGAAACAACATTTTTTGCTAAGTAACGAGCCATATAAGCAGCAGATCTATCTACTTTACTTGGATCTTTTCCAGAAAAAGCTCCACCACCATGAGGTATGTGTCCCCCATATGTATCTATCATAATCTTACGACCAGTCAAACCACAATCACCAACTGGGCCACCTATAACAAACCTACCTGCTGGATTAACTAAAAAATCACTATCAGAACACATCCACCCATCTGGCAAAGAGTTCTTAACATATGGATATACAATATCTCTTATTTGACTTTGTGACAGATCTTCAGAATGTTGTATTGAAAGTACAATATTATATGCTTTAACAGGTACATTATTTTCATATAATAATGTAACTTGAGTTTTTGCATCCGGCCCAAGATTTGGTATCTTAAAGTTTTTTACTGCAGAAATAACATTTTTCAAAATCAAATGAGAATAAAAAATTGATGCAGGCATAAAAGCTTCAGTTTCATTTATTGCATACCCATACACTATACCTTGATCACCAGCACCTTGATTCTTACCAAAATTAACTCCAACAAAAATATCTTGCGACTGCTCATGTATTAAAATTTCAATAACAACATGCTCCCAATGAAATCCATCCTGTTCATAACCTATATCTTTTATAACTTGACGAGTTATATATTCTATATCAGAGTTATTAACATTAACACCACAAATTTCACCACTAACTATTACCTTATTTTTAGTTACTAAAGTTTCTATAGCAGCATGAACAATAGGATTCAATGATATATAATAGTCAAGTATAGCATCAGATATTTGATCAGCAATTTTATCAGGATGTCCACTAGAAACAGACTCACTAGTTATAATGTACTCAGATGAACAATTTTGATAATGAAACATGTTAAAAACGTAAACACAAAGATTTTTATAGTATCAAATATGAAATAACTAAACAATATATAATATCCAGACTTTTAAAAAATTAACATTTTTATAAAATTATATACAAACAATACAACTTACCAACACTTTGAGTTATCATTTCAATTACCAAGTAAAAAGTAATAAGCATATCAAAGCATTAAGAATACAAAATATCATAGATTTTAGTAATGACAATAGTTTAAACTATCACTTACTGTTAAGAATATATGTTTCTCTGTATTTTTCTATTAAATAACAGTTTATTGTAATTTTCATTGTTTGTATTGCACTTGATAATTAACTTTTTAAACTATTAGAAAATTTTACTATTATGTAATCATTTGTATTACTGATATTTGTAATGTATTCAGTACTGCATAATTTTAATCTTTACAATGCAAAACAAAATGCTGAACATAAATCCACTTTGAATTTCTCACTTATATATCTGTAATTCAATATCAGTCAAAAACTATTTCTAAATATAAAAACATATACAAGTCCATATTCAAAAAAATCGATAAACTTGACAAATATATTAATTAAAGTACCATTTTATAGTTAAAATGTGCCTGTAGCTCAGCCTGGATAGAGCATCAGCCTTCTAAGCTGTTGGTCAGGGGTTCAAATCCCTTCGGGCACACCATAACATTAACTAACTTTAATTGTTAGTAAATTTTTGTATATCATTTTGTAATTTTCCGCATGAACAATAGCAAATACTATGATGTAGTTATTTCAGGCGCAGGAGTGAATGGAATAATTACAGCAATAGCCTTAAATCAGCTTTCTATTTCTACAGCACTAATAGATAAAAACAAAATCCTATCATCAATGCCAAAAGATAGAGTATTTGCTTTATCAAGGAGGTCTCATGAAATATTAGATAAGTTCAACATATGGAACAACATTAAAGAACATTGCCCTATGTTAGACATTTTAATAAAAGATGAAGACAGTACAATATTTGCACATTATGATCATAAATCCATAAGTGATAAACCAATGGGATATATTGTAGAAAGTAAATTTCTATGTGATGCTTTTAAAAAACACATAAAAAAACTAAACCTTTACTCAGAATGCACATATAAATCAGTAAGCATCTCAAATGACATAGTAAAAATAGAATTAACAGACAATACAACACTACTAACATCACTACTAATATCCGCTGAAGGTAAAAACTCAAGACTAAGACAAATATTTGATATAAAATACATTAATTATGATTATTTTCAAAGCAGTATTATTTGCAATGTAAAACATACGAATCATCATAAAAACTTAGCGGTTGAGCATTTTTCTTCAGTAGGACCACTTGCAATATTACCAATGTATAATGGATATAGGTCTTCCGTAGTTTGGACAAACAAAAAACATATTAGTGAGACACTAATGAAATTAAGCAAACAAGATTTTATTACTGAATTAGAAAAAAAATGTTCTCCATATTTAAATGATATAAAGTTAGACAGTGAAATCAAGTGTTTTCCTTTGCATTTAACATTTGCTAAACATATGCATAAAAACAGATTGGCATTAATAGGTGATGCAGCACATTCTATACATCCAATAGCAGGCCAAGGATTAAATTTAGGTATAAGAGACATAGATAAACTAGTAGATAATATAAAATCAGCAAAACAGTATGGTATAGATATAGGCAGTAACTACGTTTTAAAAAACTTTTCTTATGATAGATATTTCGATAATTTTTCTATGGCAGTCTTTACTACACTTATAGATGATGTATTTTCTAGAAAATCTTGTATTGTAAAAGCTGCAAGAAGAGCTGGATTATATATAATTCAAAATTCAAAAAGTATAAAAAACTATATGATAAAACATGCTATGGGGATAGGAAAACTTAATTAATCTCTATCAATTACATTATCATAATTTTGATTATTCTTTTTATTTTTCACACATAAAATATTTGAAACCATCTTATTTATTGATTCTTCTATTTCTGCAATTGCATTCTTTTTTATTTTATCAATTTCTTCAATATGATTAGTATCTATAAAGTTAAAGTCATTATAATTGTTAAATTCTAAGTTTTCCTTACTATGACTATCTTTTTTAAAAATAGAACATACATATTCAAATAAACATCTGAAGAATTCATTCCAGTTAATTTTAGAAACTTTTAAGTAAAACCAAAAAGGTATAATTAATGATACTCCGGCTTTAAAAAATATAGAATAAGTTAGTGAATCATAGTTGTAATAACACCATTTTGAGTACTTATAAATGTAAATAGCAACATTTTTAGGATCCTTATATGCAAATGCAAATTTAATTCCTTCTTTCATAGCAATAAAAATAAAGGAAGAAAAATAAAGAAACACTAAAATAAAAAATACTCTAATAATAAGATTCTTTATATTCTTTAATAAAAAGAAGAATAACATGTACCTGTAAAAAAGCATAGGGTTACTACATTAAAGCTAACAAAAACATGGCTGGGATGGAAGGGTTCGAACCTCCGAAATGACGGTATCAAAAACCGCTGCCTTACCACTTGGCTACATCCCATCTACAAAACAGCAAACTAATATAGTAATTAGCAAACCTTACTTCATGATTAACAAAGATTATATAGATCAAAAAAAAATGCAAGAAAAAATCAAAGTATTAAATACAAATATATTATATGTAGTTTCACATACCTAACAAACAAATTTTGATATCACTTTTTTTTAATAAATCATGTATCTAATAAAAAGAATTAATAACATATGAAAAAATAAACCTTGTATAATTTCATATTATTATCTATATAATAACAGAAGTTAGAATTGGTTATATTTTTTGTGAATTTTCAAAGTATAATAAAGAACTTACAGAATTACTGGGAAGATTATGGGTGCACGATATTCCAGCCATATACTTCTGAGTTAGGTGCAGCAACCCTTCATCCAGCAACTTCAATGATAGCCATATCAAAAAAACCGTCAAAGCTAGCTTATGTACAACCTGTTATTAGACCTTGTGATGGAAGATACGGTGATAATCCAAACCGTTTATATCAACATCATCAGTATCAAGTATTAATAAAACCATCCAGTACAGATTTACAATCAAATTACTTAAAAAGCCTAGAAAAAATAGGAATATCCATTGAAACTCATGATATAAAATTTATAGAAGATGATTGGGAAAATCCAAGCATTGGTGCTTGGGGCCTTGGATGGGAAGTAACCTGTAACGGCATGGAGATAACACAATTTACTTATATGCAACAAGTAGGAGGTGTAGAATGCTCTTTAGTACCTGGAGAAATTGCTTATGGGCTAGAAAGAATAGCAATGATAATTCAAAAAGTTGATAACGTATACAAAATACTATGGGACGACAACGGAACAACTTATGGTGATGTATTTAAACAGCGTGAATATGAGTTTTCTAAATTAGCTTTAGACTATTATGATGTAGATATACTTTTTAAGCAGTTTAATGAAGCAGAACAAGTGTGTGTTTCTTTAATAGAAAAAAAACTCCCATTAGCAGCATATGACATTTGTACAAAAGCAAGTCATATTCTTAATTTACTTGAATCACGCGGAGTAATAGGAGTAAATGAACGTGCATCTTACATATTACGCGTACGTAAACTTGCAAACTTATGTTGTAGCTTATATACTCAATGTCATTAAAATAAGTAAAACGACATGCCTTTAGAACTGTTATTTGAATGCTTATCAGAAGAAATACCACCTGAGATGCAGAGTAGTGCATGCTTATATACAAATTCCTATATAAAAAAAGAACTAGATCGTTACAACATAAATTTTGAAACAATAAAGGTATTCGTAACTCCAAATAGATTAACTTTATATGTAAATAACATAGTAAACAGTTCATCAAACAATACATTAAAAAGAAAAGGTCCAAAAGTATCAGCAGATAAAATCGCAATAGAGGGTTTTCTAAAGAAAGTTAATAAGAAGATAAGCGACTTAACAATCTGTAGAGTTGGCAATGATGAATTTTATTATGCTGAAATCAGTAACAACATAGAAACAAACACAGAAAATATAATTTCTTCAATTATAGAAAATATGTTAACCAATTTTCCATGGGATAAAAAAATGAGATGGGGATCTGGAAATACATATTGGATCAGACCTATACTAAACATAATGTGTATACTTGACAGAAAAGTATTACCAATAAAGTTTGCTGATATAGAAACAAATAACAAATCATGTGGAAACAGATTTACAAATAGGGAATTCTTTGAGGTAAAAGACTTCAATTCTTACATTTCGCAGCTAAAAAAGAATAATGTAATTTTATGCAAAGAAGAAAGAATGAATTCAATACTTCAACAAATACAAAGTATCACTGAAAAAAACAATTTAGTCTGTGAAAATAATCAGAATTTAATCAATGAGTTAAACGGTATCTTGGAATACCCAATTGTTATAATGGGATCAGTAGATAAAAAATTTCATGATTTACCAAAAGAATTAATATTAAGTGTAATGCATAATCACCAAAAATATTTAGCTGTTTTCACAGGTGATAAAATTACTAACTTTATTACAGTATCAACAATATCAAGTGACACTATAATAAGCGGTCACAATAATGTACTAAATGCAAGGTTAGTAGACGCAAGTTTTTTAATAAATAAAGATAAAGAATACAGTATAGATTATTATGTAGAAAAGCTAAAAAATATAGTATTCCATGCAAAACTTGGATCTGTTTTTGAAAAAGTAAATCGGATCGTAGCTTTATCAAAATATATTTCTATGTGGATACCGCATTCTTCACTAATAAAGGTAGAAAGGGCATCACAGTTATCTAAATTTGATTTATCAACATTAGCTGTAAAAGAATTCCCTGAACTACAGGGAATCATTGGAGGATATTACGCTTCATATTTTAATGAAGAATTAGAAATATCAGAATCCATAGTCAATCATTATGAACCAACAAGCTCAAAAAAAGAATGTCCTTCTTCACCTATAACAATAGCTGTATCAATAGCTGATAAAATAGATAGCTTAGTTGGAATGATAGTTGCAGGAGAACAAGTTACAGGTTCTCGTGATCCTTTTTCAATAAGAAGAATGGCTATATCAGTTATCAGAATAATTATTGAAAATAATCTTAATATACCAATAAAACTTTTATTAGAAAAATCTGTATCACTATATTCATATGCAATAACAGAAAAAAACGCCATCAACAAAATCAAAGATGTAATATCAAGAAAAAACAGAAGAAAAGATATTGTTTCTTATGTATTAGAGTTTTGTTCAAACAGATTTAAAATAATGCTAAAAGAAGAAGGAATTAAAGAAGATATAATAAATGCTGTTATTGAAAGTAGAAAATTCAATAATTTATTGTTAATAAAGAAAGAGGCTAATTTACTTAATGAATATGTTTTTACTTATAATGGAATAGAAATAATAAAAGCATACAAAAGATTAAGCAATATCAGTGAAACAGATGATAATATTAACGTCATAACAAAACAAAAACCTAACAAGAAGTTATTTAAAACAAATGATGAATGTGATTTATACAAAGAGATAAGTTACCAAAAAAATAATATAAAAAAGTTGATAAAGGAAAACAAATTTAAAGATTCATTGGACAATCTTTACAGCTTTAGTCGCTGTGTAAACAAATTCATGGATAATGTAAGAGTAAATGATAAGATGAATAAAGAGTTATATAAAAATAGAATTTCTCTTGTCAAAAGTGCATTTTATGTTTTTGACTTAGTTACAGATTTCAGTAAGATTAAAAATACACACAAGTAAACCTTGAATTTTTTGTAAACCGTATATAAATATTTTACCATACTTGTAAAGAAGAATTGTTATGAGCAAAAGCGACTATTATGAACTGTTAGGTGTAAGCAAAAATGCAACACCAGAAGAAATAAAAAAAGCTTATAGAAAAATGGCACTAAAGTACCACCCTGATACAAACCCTGGTAATAAAGAAGCAGAAGAAAAGTTTAAAGAGTTGTCAGAAGCATATGACGTTCTTATAGATCAAGATAAAAGAGCAGCTTACGATAAATATGGACATAGTGCTTTTGATGGTGGTGCTGGAAGGGGTGGTTTTGATTTTAATAGTGGTTTTTCTGGTGATTTTTCTGATATATTCAATGATCTTTTTGGTGGAGGTTTTAGTAAAGGAGGAAGAAGTTCATCAAGAAGAAGCGAAGGTGCAGTAGGTTCAGACTTAAGATTTGATATAGAAATAACTTTAGAAGACTCTTTTAATGGTAAAAAAGTACCTATAAGTTACGTAACTTATGTAAAGTGCTCTAGTTGTAGCGGTTCAGGGAGTGAGGGATCAGCAAAGTCTGTACAATGTAATACGTGTCACGGTGCAGGTAGTGTTAGAACACAACAAGGATTTTTTACAATAGAAAGAACTTGCCATGTGTGTAATGGAGAAGGTGAAATCATCCAAAACAAATGCAAAAAATGCTCAGGAAGTGGTCGCGTCAGAGATGAAGTAAATTTACTTGTTACAATTCCAAAGGGAATAGAAAGTGGTAATAAAATTAGATTAAATGGGAAAGGAGAAGCAGGATATAGAGGAGCAAGGAGTGGAGACTTGTATGTTTACTCAAATATACAAAAACATAAATTTTTCACACGTAGCGGATCTGATCTATACTGTACTGTACCTATAAAAATGACACTTGCTGCATTAGGTGGGCATATAGAAATGCCATCGATAGATGGTACGTGGACAAAAGTAAAAGTTCCAGAGGGGTCACAAAGTGGAGATAAATTGAGGTTAAAAGAAAAAGGAATGCCAGTTATAAATTCATCGAAAAGGGGAGATATGTATATACAAATAACTGTAGAAACTCCGGTAAAATTAACAAAAAAACAAAAAGAGCTGTTACAAAAGTTTGATGATGAACCTAATGTGGACTGTAACCCTCAATCTACAGGTTTTTTCCAAAAAGTGAAAAGTTTCTGGAAAGATATTAGATCAAATTAAAATACATCAAACACTTTTTTACTTTAGTATTTTAATATGTACATCAATTGCTCAACCATACAACACAAATATAATTTCTACAATATATTCTTAACGTTATAAATACGGAGACTTTTCATTTAATGAATACTAAACAATTCAATAGTACTAAAGTATCAATAAAATATTTACTATTTAGAATTGTTTTTAGGATACTATAGAAGTCCATATACCTTTACTTAAAAAAATTAGCAACATTTTAGTGGCGTCTCTAATATTGACATATTAACCAAATGTATATAACTGATTTTTTACTGGAAGTTTAGTAAACTTTAGTGCTAAAATTAGCAAAAAGATTTTATATATCATCATTTATTTATTAGTATACTGTATTTATAATTTCTTTTCTAAAAGAATATATCTGTACAACTATTTGAAAATTAATTTAGTACAGTATTTCTCACATTACAAACCTGAAAAACTCTATATCTAATTTGATTAATTAGTGTAAAAATTGTAGATAGAAAATGCTATAGAAGAAAAGATTTTTCTTGTATCTAGCACATTGAATTAAATCCTACATTCAACAGAAATTAAAAACATATATATGTATAAACTTACTTCAATACAGTTTTTTTGAAATCCATTACATTATAAATTTACAGACATTATGTAAAAAATTTAATTTCTAAGTCACTCATTAATGCTAACATTATCTATAAAATCATTAAAATGCTGTGGAATATAAATTCCACATTATATTTTTAGTACATCAACTTATCATATATAAATTTTAATGTTAATGTAGGCATTCATGTACTCATTTCAATGCAATGTTTCTATATCTCTTATATTGAAATCATTATAAAACAATTTCACATTCTATATAAGTATTCTACATTATTGCTGAAATTGTAAAAAAACATTTCAACATGTTTTTGTTTTTTTATCATTCTATATCAAGTCCTATATCTTTATTTTTGAAAGAATTAGTTATACATCCAATAGATATGTAATCTACTCCTGTTAGTGCTATGTTCCTTACATTTCTTATATTAACACATCCAGAAACTTCTAGAACTGATTTTCCATTGACTATTTCCACTGCCTGCTTTATTTCACCAATACTCATGTTGTCTAATAAAATCATATCTACATTGTTAAATAACGACTCTTCAACTTGAGATATGTTATCGCATTCAATTGCAACATATACGTCTTTCAAATTCATTCTAAGCCTTTGTATAGCCAAAGTGACACTTCCACAACTAGATATATGATTATCCTTTATGAGTACACCATCATACAAACTATTTCTGTAACTTTCTCCACCTCCAATACATACGGAATATTTGTCTAACATTCTCAGTCCAGGAGTAGTTTTCCTTGTACTACGAATTTTAGCCCTCGTTCCAGAAACTTCATTAACAAATTGCCTAGTGATTGACGCTATACCAGAAGCATGTTGTATAAAGTTTAAAATCACCCTCTCAATAGGCATTAAGTGTATTGCCAACGCTTCTCCACTTACCAAAGTATTATTTTTTCCTGCAATACTTCCATCATTTTTATGAACTTTGTACTTTATATATTCTTTTTTTTTATTGAAGATTTCTTCTAGTATAGGAATTCCACAAACTACCAAATCTTCCCTTGCATTTATAGAAAAATTTACTTTCTCATCTAGTAATATACTATTAGTAGTTATATCACCATTTTCTCCTAAATCTTCCTTTAGTGCATTATTTATAATTTCTGAGAATGAGACTTTCATATTATTAACACTTTTTATGTTTTATATTACAACAACATTGAAGTAATGTAAAAATCTTATATTATTCAAATACAATTTATCATAAAATAATATGAATATTTACGTTTGTACTTTCGTACTTATACTGTCTTACTTAATAGGATCAATTCCATTTGGATTAATACTGTCTTACGTAGGTGGACTAGGTGATATCAGAAAAACAGGATCAGGAAATATAGGAGCTACCAATGTTTTCAGAAAAAGTAAGAAGTTAGCTATTGTGACTCTGATACTGGACTCTTCAAAAGGATTTGCATCCGCTATGTTAGCTAAAAATTTTAACCCAGATCAAACATTTGTCTTTATATCTGCGTTATTTTCTATAATAGGTCATATGTTTCCTGTGTGGTTATCATTTAAAGGTGGTAAAGGAGTAGCTACTTTTTTAGGTTCAGTTATGTTTATTGAGTATAAATTTGTTATGTGTTTTACGCTCCTTTGGATAATAGTTTTTATAATTTTCAGATATTCATCGCTATCATCTATTACATCAACAATTTCAGTTATGTTATTAGTTTATGCACATTTCTCAGCAAATGAAAGCATCATTTTTCTAGTAATATCCTTACTAGTAGTAGTACAACATATTGAAAACATAATGCGCATTATAAAAGGAAAAGAAAATAAGATATTTTAAACATTCAAAAGTTCTTTTTTGAGTAAGCATGACAAAGTGCAACAGCTATTGCATCAGATATATCATATGTACCTTTAAACTCAACATTTAAAATTTTTTCTACCATAAAGTGGACTTGCTCTTTTTTTGCATGTCCGTTTCCTGTAATAGATTTCTTTACATAATTTGATGAATACTCAAAGGCTTGTATATTCATAGTATTTAAGGTCAATAGTAAAACACCTCTAGCGTAACATAAAGATATTGAAGACTTAGGATTCTTATTTATAAATACTTCCTCCATGGATGCGCTGTCTACTTTGTATGAATTGAGTATATTTATAAGTTCTTTATGTATTTTATTCAGCCTTTGACCGAAAGTTTCATTACTGTTAGTTTTGATAACACCATTATTTATCAACTTTATATCTTTTTCAATAGACAATATACCCCAACCCGTATAATTTAAGCCAGGATCCAGGCCTATTACATTCATTTTATGAGCTTATCCAGTATAGAAAAACAAAAAGCAATAACCATATAACATCAACAAAATGCCAGTACCATGCAGCACATTCAAATCCTATATGGTTTTCTGGAGATAATTGATTTTTTCTTGCTCTAATTAAACATATAATTAAAAACAAAGTTCCAACTATTACGTGTAACCCATGAAACCCAGTTATCATGTAGAAGTTAGATGAGTAAATAGCTTTTTCACCAGTCTCATGGAAAGAGAAACCTGTGTGCATATATTCTATTGCTTGAAATGTAGAGAATATAATACCAAGTACTATAGTTGCACACAACATTTTTATTGTGTTTTTATTATCGTTGTTTATTAGAGAATAGTGGGACCATGTTAGTGTACAGCCAGATAACAGCAGTATTACAGTATTCAATAAGGGTATAGACCAAGGATTAAGTTTAGGAATGTCACTTGGAGGCCAATTTAAAAATTTACCTGGTATTAAATTATCGAAAGTGTATACAGGAAATAACCATGCTTTAAAAAACGACCAAAAAAAGCCAAAAAAAAACATTGTTTCTGAAAGAATAAGACCAGCCATAGCTAGCCTAAGTCCTTTTTTAACAATTTCTGTATGACAATTGTCCCTTATTGCTTCTGTGACTATATCTTTCCACCATTTGTAAAGAACTATACTGAGTGAGGGAAAACCAAGTCCAAGCATGACTTTACCAGTATGTGTACCGTGTATGGTTCCAACTGCACCTAGTGCTGTTATTAACACTGTAATTGAAAACAATAATGGCCATGGACTAGGGTTTACTAAATGATGGTCATGTAGCTTCCCTTTCATCACTGTATCCCTAAAAGATTGTTTATTTATTAAGTTTCTATAATTAAAGCAATATGTTGTCAAGATTATATTTTAGTATATAATGCTTAACATTATGTTAAAAATTTGATCTTACTGTTTCTATAAGTGCTTCAATGTTAGCTATGGGAGTGCTTGGAATGATTCCATGTCCTAAGTTGAATATAAATGGTCTATCTTCCATCATGTTAATTAAATCTTTTGTCTGAGATATAGCTTTGTTTTTATCATACGCTACTAGGTATGGGTCTATGTTTCCTTGCAGTATGGATGAAATATTATCCTTTGCCCAAGATATTGGTACATTGTAATCAATGCTTGTAACTGATACACCAGTTTCCTCTGAAAACTGTTTATACATTATTCCTGCACCTTTTGGGAAACCTATTATTGGGAATTCTGGGTAGGATTTACGTATAGATGATACTATTTCTTTTGCAGGGTTTATTATCCACTTTCTGAATTCGTTTGCTGGTACAATTCCTGCGTTGCTATCGAAGATTTGTATTATGTCTACACCACTTTCTATTTGTTTTATTAAATATGAGATTGTTACTTTTGTGATTTTATTTATGATCTTTTCCAACTCTGCATCTTGTAGGTAAGACATTTCTCTAATTTTTGAAAAATTCTTGTCCCGTCCTATCATGTAAGAAGCTACAGTCCAGGGTGCACCTGCAAATCCTATTAATGGCTTGCTTTTTTGCAGGGATTTTCTAACTTCTTTTATACCTTCAAAAACATTCTTTAGGTGACCTAGTACTGCTTTTTCTGGAACATCTATTTCTTTATAACTTGAAATTGGTTGCAAGCTTGGGCCGGCTTCCTTAGTAAATTCTACTTTGCACCCTAGTGCGTCTGGGATCACTAGTATATCTGAGAATATTATCGCCGCGTCCAAGCCGAACCTCCTTACCGGCTGCATTGTAATTTCCTTTACTAGACCTGGCGTATAGCACAGCTCTAGAAAACCTGCAGCCTTTTTTGCCACCTCATGGTACTCTGGTAGATACCTTCCAGCCTGCCTCATGAACCACACTGGTATTCCCTGCTGCCTGGCCTTACTTGCTATAGTTTTTAACATGTCCTTCACCCCACAGAAATTATATAAATATTATATCCTTATAGATAGTTCTTATAGTTGATCCCTGTGAATTATGTGAATAAAACCTGTTTTTGTAAAATATATGTTGAAAACTCACCGATGCATTTTTTGTGAATAACTCTGTTAATAAAGTACATATCATACTGATTTTCTACTACAATATGTGTGTATAAATAATATGTGAATTGTGTTGATAACTGTGGCTTTAACCAGTGTTTTGCACAACAATTATTGCGCACCTCATGTTCCTAATAACTCTGTGGATAACTACATGACAAAATATGGAAAACTTTTACCTACATGTTTCATGTCAGGTTATTAACAGGCTTGTTAACACAAACTTTATATAGAAAATAAAGTTTTGGATAGTATACTTAAGTGATAATAAAGAATTACAGATTGTATATGAGTGATAAACTTTCTGATAATAGTGATAGTGATGATAGATTTTCCTTGAGCGAATCACTAAGTGTGAAGCTGGTTTCTTTTATGTTAAAAAGAATTCCAAAACTGAAAAAGATGATTGAAAACAATTTGATCAGTGATAATGAATGTTTCACCAATTCTCGCATGTTCTACAATCTTATAAAATTCAATGACTGCTTGGTAAGAGATGTAATGATTCCTAGGACTGAAATCTACGCTATAGACATTACGGATGTACCTGATAGCAAGAACTTGATAGACAAGGTAGTAAAGGGACAATATACAAGGATTCCAGCATACGAAAATAATTTGGATAACATAATAGGATTCATTCACATTAAGGACATAATCTCAAATTTCTACAATGAGTTTAATGCAAGAAATATCATACGTGAGGTTATGTACATTCCTCCATCAATGAAAGCAGTCAATCTATTTATAAAAATGCAGTCTTCTCACATACATGTAGCTATAGTAATAGACGAGTATGGTGGTACAGAGGGATTAGTTACTATGGCTGATCTTATTGAAGAAGTAGTTGGTGATATAGGTGATGAGCATGATGTGCCTACTGTACCAAGTATTGTGAATATTTCCGACGATAAGGTTGAAGTAAATGCTAGAGTGCTAGTCAAGGATTTAGAAGAAACTTTCAATATTGATCTCAGAGACTGTAAAGAAGATGATTACGTAACAATAGGCGGTCTCATTTTATCTATGATAGGTAGAGTGCCTGTAGTAAATGAAGTTTTTGAACACAAAAGTGGTGCTATATTTTCTATAAAAGAAGTTGATGACAGATGTATTTATAAGATCATTATTGATTTAAGCAATGTAAAGAAAATTGACTTAAAAGTTGACCATTGAACTCAATTTATCGAGTGCGGATTTAGCCCTTATAAAGGATGTCGCTAAATCTGCATTTATGCTTTTAACATCAGTAACTTTTGAATGCATATTCGCAGGGAATGTAACTAAACTGATTTCCCATAAAGATATTTTCTTGAGTACTCTAACACCTGTTTTTACGTCCATATAATCCTCTATAACGCTGTAGCCTATTGACAACGCGTTAATTATGTCATTTTTAAGCATCAAGTAGGCTTCCTTTCCTTTTTGTATGTCCAGCAGTAAATTTGCTGTTATGTGAAGTCCTATAGTATTTTCAGTCATGTTTGTGATATTACCTATGGGTTCTGCTGAGTTATGCTGCCATAGTAGTTTTACTTTGTTAAAATTTTTTATAGTATTGCTGAATGCTCCTGGTAATATCACATGTTTTTGTCTATCTATAACATTAAATACACTTGCATATCCAGAGAAAGTGCCAGATTGTTTTATATTTTTTTTCGATAAAAATAAATTACATGTTTTTTGTTGCATAAAAAGAACTTTTGTAGTTGTTATTGATTAATTTGATTACAGGATCTTACAGATCT
Source organism: Ehrlichia minasensis (assembly GCF_004181775.1). Taxonomy (NCBI): domain Bacteria; kingdom Pseudomonadati; phylum Pseudomonadota; class Alphaproteobacteria; order Rickettsiales; family Anaplasmataceae; genus Ehrlichia; species Ehrlichia minasensis. Next base: position 4,656 of record NZ_QOHL01000006.1, on the reverse strand, counting down.
CATAATATTCCGTGATAAGGCTGCCGGTACTGTTTAGTGTTTTTATAAGTGTGTTATAAAGTGTTTCCATTCTCTATTGGAGGTAATCCAAAAGCTGCCCTTTTTTCATTTATAGTCATAAAAGTTGCATGCTCTACGTATTGCCATAGTTGTTTTCTTTTTTCTGTGAGTACAGATATGGAATCTTTATCATATGATAGAAATATATTGTTCCCAAATTTAGGCGTTAGCCAATTGTTAAGGTGTGAAATAATGTTATCTAAATGAGGTAATATTGTTTGTTCCCATAGTGATAATCTCGCTTCAATGAGGTTACTGTATGTGTTATCTCCTGGAATGCCAAGTAATTGAGGTGGCACGCCGAATGCTAATGCAATATCACGTGCTGAGCTATGTTTTGATTCAATAAAGTCCATATCTTTAGGAGATAGGCTCATTTCCTTCCATTCTAATCCTCCTTCAAGTAATATTGGTCTTCCAGCATTTCTTGGGCCAGAATAGAATTCATCTATCTGTGATTTTAACCGTTTGTATTGTTCTTGTGTTAAACTTCCATTGTTATTTCCTTTTGTGTTCACAATTAATGCTCCACTTGGCCTTGCTCCATTTTGTAACATTGCCTGGTTCCAAGATCCAGCCTGGTTATGTTGGTCTATGCTGTATGAAGCTGCTTCTATGGGAGATAATCCATAATAATCATTTAATGGATGAAAATTTTTTATATGTAGTATTTGTGAGTAATTTGTTAATTTACTAATCTTATAGTCATAATTGCAGTTATTTATTGAATAGCGGTAAGAGTAAGGTCTATTATCTTTACCTGAAATAATTTCAACTCTATCTGGACGTAGCAAATGTAGTTCTTTTGGAATCATATTGTGGTTTTCTATCATCAAAATATAGGCATTTCCACTAATCAGTTTATAGGTAAGAATTCCTTCAATGAATTCTGATTTAGAAGTCGTATTATTTGGTCTAGATATTAATTTTAATAAAGGATGGTTTTTTATTTGAAATATGTTATTTCTTACGGTTTTGCTTAATATTAAAGGAACAGATGCTGCTGCTGATGCTATCATGTGAATAGATCTAAATGCAATTACGTTTTTTATGTAACCATTTTCTGCAAAATTTGCGTAACTTCTATTTTTCCATACAGCTTCTGTGAATAATTGTATAGGTATTGAAAAAGTATAAGAACAATCTTGTATTGACTTTTTTTTAAAGAAATGCATAAGTGAAACTCTTTGTGTACAATTTTTAAATTGAGTTAAATTTATTTGGTAATATACTAGCTACATGTGGTTTACCAATTTACTTGGTAATGCAGTTTGTGTGTGGTGTTATGGCAACATTGTTGTTGTATACCTAGATTTAGATAATACATCATATATTGATAGATATGGAAGCTATTTTTATAATATGCCTTTGCTTTTTGATGCATTTTACATTGTTAGTAGTTCTCTAGCATAGAGGTGTTTTTGTTGTTATGGTTATACAATGTGAATCTTATACTCAAAAAATACAGAAAGCGTTCAGTGGTGCAGCGAATTCATATGATGAATTCTCTTATATACAGGATGCAATTTTGCGTGAATTGTGTAGTACTGTTCAGTTAGAGAATTGTGATAAAAAGAACATACTGGATGTGGGTTGTGGTACTGGTAATATAAGTAAATTCTTAGATGTCACAAATCATAACTTTATTCAAGTAGATCTATCTAGAGAAATGTGTGTCGTAGCTAAAGAGAAAAACAATGTGCTATCAGTAAATTGCAATATGGATATGATGCCATTTTGTGAAAATTTGTTTGATATAGTTATTGCTTCTATGGTTTTGCAATGGTCTTGCGATATTAATCTTTCTTTATTGGAGTTGCTAAGGGTAATGAAACCAAATGGTATGTTGTATATAGCAATTCCAATATTTGGAACTTTAATTGAATTAAATAGTGTAATTGAAAAAATAGGAAAATCTTTTAGCAAATTTTATCAAATGGATGAATTGACCAGTATTCTAAATTCCTTAGATGTTGAAATACAGTATATATTTTGTTGTAACTATCGTCAGTACCATAAATCATTTTTCTCTTTATTGTTGAGTATGAAATTAACAGGTACATATGCAAAAAAAATTGATGATAAACAGTATGATATATTTAGCATAAGCAGGATTTATAAGAAATTATATTCTTCGCAGAATTGTGTATTTAGCTCATGGAACATTATGTATTTGATTGTTAAAAAGTAATTTTTTTGTAATAATAAATAGATGAAAGAACTTGATATTATAAAACTGTCACAAGAAATACGTCATTTATCTAAGGAAAATAATGCTGTAATTCTTGCTCATTACTATCAAGATTCAGAAATACAAGATATTGCTGACTTTATTGGTGACTCATTAGAACTTTCTCGAAAGGCAGCAACAACGACAGCTAGTGTTATTGTATTTTGTGGCGTGTACTTTATGGCTGAAGTTGCAAAAATCATTAATCCTACAAAAAAAGTTTTGTTGCCTGATTTGAAGGCGGGATGTTCTTTAGCTGATTCTTGTGATGCTAAAAGTTTTAAAAAATTTCGTGAATTGCATAAAGATTGTATATCAATCACATATATAAATTCTTCAGCAGAAGTAAAAGCTTATTCTGATATAATTTGTACATCTTCAAGTGCTGAAAGGATAATAAGACAAATACCGGAAGATAAACAAATTCTATTTGCTCCAGATAAATTTCTTGGTGATTTTTTAGAAAGGAAAACAAATAGAAAAATGATTTTATGGCCTGGTACTTGTATGGTGCATGAAAGTTTTTCTGAGCGCGAGTTGATTGATATGATGGTGAGACATGATAAAGCCTATGTTTTAGCTCATCCTGAGTGTCCTGGTAATTTGTTAAGACATGCTCATTTTGTTGGATCAACAACTCAGTTATTAAAATTTTCTGCTGAGAACCCTAATTCAGAGTTTATCATTTTGACTGAAGAGGGAATTATTCATCAGATGAAAAAATTATCTCCTGGAAGTACTTTTTATGTAGTTAATACTTTAGATGGTGGTTGTGTTTCGTGTAGCAAATGTCCACATATGCGTTTGAATACTTTAGAAAAATTATGTTTGTGTTTGAAAAATGGCTATCCTGAAGTTACTATTGATGCTGAGATTAGTGATATGGCCAAAAGATCCTTGGATGCTATGTTTAAAATGACTTGATTTTTTTGTATTTTTCTTAGTTAGTAGTGTGAGGATGAGTAAAGAAAAATATGTAGTTTACGGCAAGTGGTCTACTACTAAAATTTTGGTGTAGTATTGTGTACTGTTGTCAGTGATAACATTCTTATCAGTTTTTTACATATTTGCGTTAGCTTTTTACTTTGTGAAAATTCACATTAACCGTTTGATAGTAGCTTAATATCATGTAAGAAATGCAATTATTTACTTAGATTTTCATCAAAATATTTAAACTTATCTTTTTTGTATTTATAAGATTCTGCTTCTGGATAAGCAGTTTTAGCGGAAGTTATATTTTTCCATTCTTTAGAAAATTTTTTGTTTATTTCATAAGATTTTTTAATATTTTTCTGATCTTCATTTAATTCACTGTCACTACATTCTAATATGTCTTTTATAGAATCATCTGGTACGATTGCATCAATAGGACACTCAGGAATACACACTCCACAGTCTATACACTGGTCAGGATCTATGACTAACATGTTAGCTCCCTCATAGAAGCAGTCTACCGGGCATACTTCAACACAATCAGTATATTTACATCTTATGCACTTATCAGTGACGAAGTGTGTCATTACAGAGTTATTAATAATAAAGTAACCATTTTTATTGTAATGTTTTTTCTTGCCGAGTTCAATTAATTTATTGTTTACATAAGGTATAAGTGTGGATTATAGTTAAATTGTGCATGCCGTAAGTATAAGATGGATTAATAAGTGTTGGTTATATCCTAATAGATATAGGAGATATTGGTTCTATATAAATGTTATTTTATGATAAATAATTAATTTTTTTGACAGAATGAATTTGTGCAATGTATTAAATTAAGGGGATTTTTATGGATATTGATAACGATAAGGTGACTACGTCAAGTACGCAGGATAAAAATGGTAGTTTAATGGAAGTAATTATGCGTATATTAAATTTTGGTAACAACTCAGCTGGGAAAGTAAACAGTGAAGATGCTAAGACTCTTGTGGAAGATTTGCAATCTCATGTAGATGATGATGTAGAACATTCACCAAATGAAGTTGAAGAAAAATTGTCTGAAACTAATGAAGAAGAAAGCATTCCTGAAGTTGAAGCAGAAGATTTACAACCTGCTGTGGATGATAATGTAGAACATTCATCAAGTGAAGTTGAAGAAAAATTGTCTGAAACTAATGAAGAAGAAAGTACTCCTGAAGTTAAGGCAGAAAGTTTACAACCTGCTGTAGATGACAATGTAGGAAAATCATCAAGTGAAGTTGAAGAGAAATTATCTGAAACTAATAAAGAAGAAAGTACTACTGAAGTTAAAGCAGAAGATTTGCAACCTGCTATGGGTGATAATGTAGAACATTTATCAAGTGAAGTTGAAGAGAAATTATCTGAAACTAATAAAGAAGAAAGTACTACTGAAGTTAAAGCAGAAGATTTGC
>NZ_QOHL01000045.1:0-3039 GCF_004181775.1 Ehrlichia minasensis | reverse complement strand
TTATTATTCTTAAACTTTTATTATCTTTTATAAAAGGTTTATTAACATGAATTATAAGAAAATTCTAGTAAGAAGCGCATTAATTTCATTAATGTCAATCTTACCATATCAGTCCTTTGCAGATCCTGTAGCTTTAAGAACTAATGATAACAAAGAAGGCTTCTACATTAGTGCAAGGTACAACCCAAGCATATCCCACTTTAGAAAATTCTCTGCTGAAGAAACTCCTATTAATGGAACAAACTCTCTCACTAAAAAAGTTTTCGGATTAAAGAAAGATGGCGATATAACAAAAAAAGAAGATTTTACTAGAGCAGCTCCAGGTATTGATTTTCAAAACAACTTAATATCAGGATTTTCAGGAAGTATTGGTTATTCTATGGATGGACCAAGAATAGAACTTGAAGCTGCATATCAACAATTTAATCCAAAAAACACTGACAACAATGATACTGATAATGGCGAATACTATAAACATTTTGCGTTATCCCGTAAAGATGTAATGGAAGATAAACAATACGTAGTACTAAAAAATGAAGGTATAACCTTTATGTCATTGATGGTTAATACTTGCTATGACATTACAGCTGAAGGAGTACCTTTTGTACCATATGCATGTGCAGGTATTGGAGCAGATCTTATCACTATTTTTAAAGACCTTAACCTAAAATTTGCTTACCAAGGAAAAATAGGTATTAGTTATCCTATTACACCAGAAGTTTCTGCATTCATTGGTGGATACTACCACGGTGTTATTGGCAACAAATTTGAAAAAATACCTGTAATAACTCCTGTAGTATTACAAGATGCTCCTCAAACCACATCTGCCTCAGTAACTCTTGACGCTGGATACTTCGGTGGAGAAATTGGAATGAGGTTCACCTTCTAACTTATTTCTTGTTACACCTATAAATAGTAACAAAGAAAATTTTAGCAATTCATATCATAGGGAAAATGTGAAGTTATTTCAAGTTTTCCCTTATGCCTTTATACGTATTATTGTGTCACAAATATGCTTCTTTAACTATGCTGTGAAAGTACACTTATAGTATATACTACGTAATTAAAGCTATCTTTCTTTTACATGCAAATAACAAAATATATTAAATTTCTCTTAAAAAAATCATCTGTATTTTATATAAAAAGTTATACTCTAACTTGTACTCATTTCATACTTCTACTATTTTTTATTTACTACTACTATTCCAGGAATAATATGACCTGTAAAAAAATGCTTATAACAACTACATTAATATCATTAACAATGCTTCTACCTGGCATATCTTTTTCTAAACCAATACACAAAGAAAATACTCTAGGAAACTTTTATGTTAGTGGAAAATATGTACCAAGTGTTTCACATTTTGGTAACTTCTCAGCTAAAGAAGAAAAGCATGTAACAACTCAAATTTTTGGGATAAAAGAATCATGGGGCGGTAGCATGATCACTGATGCTAATCACGAAATCTTTGAAATTCCAAACTACTCATTTAAATATGAAAACAATCCATTTTTAGGATTTGCAGGAGTAATTGGTTATTCAATGGGTGGTCCAAGAATAGAGTTTGAAGTACTGTATGAAACATTTGATGTACAAAACCCAGGAGACAGGTTTAAAAATGATGGACATAAATATTGTGCCTTATATCATGGCACACCAATCACAAGCATTGCAAGTGGAAAATTTGTTTTCCTAAAGAATGATGGATTAAGTGACATCTCACTCATGTTAAATGCATGTTATGATATTACAACTGAAAGAATGCCTTTTTCACCTTACATATGTGCAGGTATTGGCACTGATTTAATATTTATGTTTGAAACTATACACAGTAAAGCTGCTTATCAAGGAAAATTAGGTTTTAATTATCCAATAAATCCAGAAAGTGCCATTTTTACAGGCTTGTACTTTCATAAGGTTTATGACAATAAATTCAGAGTTCCTGCTCTACTAGCTGTTGCAGGACTACTTCCAGATGATCAGTTTGCAATAGTAGAACTAAGTGTATGTTATTTTGGGTTAGAGCTTGGGTATAGTGTTAACTTTTGATTTTACCATCATACCTAATCTAAATCTGCTTTTATTATAAATAGAAAACAGCAAATCTGAAATTGCTGATAGGTTTATTTATAATAATATATTGAATTTTTATTACCAAAACCGCTAACGCTTAGCACTAAAGTATACTGTTTAACTTGTTTTCAGCTTGCAATTTTACTATCGTTAATTTGTTTTTACTGTTTCTGGTGTAAATATGAAATACAAAACAACTTTCACAGCAACCGCATTAACAGCACTAATTTCGTTTATGCACTGTATATTTTTTTCTAATCCAGTCAATGCTAATAGTATAGTACACAACTTCTACATTAGCGGAAAGTATATGCCGACAGCATCACATTTTGGAACTTTTGCAGCTAAAGAAGAGCAAAGCTCAACAGATTTATTGGTTGGATTAGATCAACGCAAAACAAGTAATGATCTAAGAGATGCTAGTACACAATATAATTTCAAGGTTCAGAATTATTCATACAAATATCAAAACAACCCATTTTTAGGATTTGCAGGAGCTATTGGCTACTCAATAGGTAACTCAAGAATAGAACTAGAAGTATCATATGAAACATTTGATCTTAAAAATCCAGGAAATAATTATGCAAATGATTCTCACAAATATTGTGCTTTATCACATCAAAAACATGAATGCAACGAAGGAAAGAGTGGAACTTGGTACACTGCAAAATCTGGTAATTTTGTGCTTCTGAAAAATGAAGGGTTACTTGACGTTTCATTCATGTTAAACGCATGTTATGATATCACAACTGAAAGAATGCCTTTTTCACCTTACATATGTGCAGGTATTGGTACTGATGCAATATCCATGTTTGAAACTACACACAACAAAATCTCTTATCAAGGGAAGTTAGGTTTTAACTATACTGTAAACTCAAGAGTTTCTGTTTTTGCAGGTGGACACTTTCACAGAGTAGTAGACAATAAATTTAAAGGTATTCCTGCTCTATTACCTGATGGATCAA
>NZ_QOHL01000005.1:0-54294 GCF_004181775.1 Ehrlichia minasensis | reverse complement strand
TCAAATGCTCAGATAGAAATAGCTAACACCAATGCAGAACAAGAAAATATTCTTAACAGTACTACAGAAGAAAATACGATCAATCTTAATATTGAAGAGCAATTAATTAATAATCCAGAAATACAAGTAAATCCAAATATTCAAATAGAGCCAACTATTGCTGATGCAATGCAAGAACCAGATAATTCAAATGCTCAGATAGAAATAGCTGTTGCCAATTTAATAGGAGAGCTAGGAAATATCAATGAAATACATCCAGACGTTTCAGAAAATCATATTATTCAAGCAGCAATAAATGCAGCTACAGAACAAGAAACAGTCAGTATTACACATAATGATATAAATAAAATTATGAAAATGGATGATAGCGCCGTAAGTAGGCAAAAAATAGTAAAAGAAACAGTTGCTAAAATACAAGAAAATATTAACGATATTGTTTTACAGATAGTAAAAAACACAATTATTAAAACAAAAAAAGATGTTAATTGCACAATGCAAAACCTTGAAGATTTGCATGCTAACACAACACAGGAAAACCTAAATGCTCAAATAGAAACAACTATTGCTGATGCAATGGAAGAAGAACAAGTAGTACCTGATATAATAAGTACAATACTTCAAGAAAATCCAAATAATACTCAAATAGAAGAAGAACAAGTAGTACCTAATATAATAAATACAGTACTTCAAGAAAATCCAAATAATACTCAAATAGAGGAAGATCTTGCTAATGCAATAGAAGAAGAACAAGTAGTACCTAATATAATAAATACAGTACTTCAAGAAAATCCAAATAATACTCAAATAGAAGAAGATCTTGCTGATGCAATAGAAGAAGAAGTTAATATTCAAAGTGATGATATTTCAAGTAATAATGAAGCAGTAGTTGAACTAGATATGAGTGCTCGTTCACTCAGACATTCTGCTTCTACAGAATTAAATGATTTTTACTCTGAACAGTTGAATACACGTTACAACAATATTAATAGATAACATTTTGATTTTGTTAATAATCAATATACTAGTTACACAAATATGTGAAAACTAGTATATTGATTACTTAGCAGAATTTCTCAGCGAAATACATATTAATTAAATGACAACATCATTATGTAAAACACTAATGTTACAATGTCATTGCACAGAAATATACATTCATAGTTAATTTTATATAATAGAACAGTAAAATCAATAGCAAATCATATTATCTAAAATAATTAGAATACTCTGATCATTCTAACGTTGTTACGATAACAAGCATTTAAGTAACACAACATAAGAATTCATTAACAGCAATACATTTAAACTAAGTATTCCTAGAACTTTAAAGGTATACGCTAATACAAATAGTAAAGAGATAAACAAAAACAAATGAATAATTTAAAGGTGTTAAAATATATATTATAATAATAACTTTTATAAAACTTATATAAATAAAAAATGCATATTAATTTCGACATTATAAAACAACAAATAATCTAAGCAAGATACACAAAACTTCACGTATTACCAATACTAATCTCAACATACACATAGATCTAACAACATCACATACATATATCATAAATACTATAACAAAGAATTCTTGAAGTCTAGGTCAGATAACAAGAAACAAAACACATATCAATAAAAAGTATTACAAATAAATCTTATATAAATTATACAAAATTTTTTATCGCAATTATAGTATGTTCATTTTCTCTTACTACAAACGTGTAAGATAAAAAATAACTTCATATAATTTATTAATAAAACAAGTAAGAACACCCTAAAATATATTTAGTGTACAACATTCAGTTTGATATCTTATAAAATATCAAATCAACATTATACGATTACATTTATATTAGAATAAGTTGATTCTTACACCTATATACTATATATTACGTAATAGTTAAGTACCATTTTTGTTAACTGTATAAAATATTACAAAAGTTTTATTTATGAGGTTTCTAAATTGTTGTTTATTGTAAATTTACATTTCACGTCTTGAGGTGATTTTTACAGCATTCTTTGCTTGCAGGCTGATTTATAAACATATATGATTTCAATTTTTAATGGGTAAATTATGGAAAGTAATGATGGAAAGTTAGAATCTATTAAAGATACTGTGACTAAAATCGTCATTGATTGTTTAAAGCTCAAAGATGAGCAAAAAGCTACTCTTTCTGGCAGCACAAATTTAGCAAAAGATCTGAATCTTGATAGCCTTGATTTTGTAGATTTGGTAATGTGCTTAGAAGATCACTTCTCTATAGAAATTTCTGATGAAGAAGCACAAGAACTAGAAACTATAGATAAAATAGAAGAGTATATACGTAATAAAATATCAAGTGAAAACTAACTAAGGTAATTTGCTATGACAAAAAGGAGAATCGTGATCACTGGTTTAGGGTTGGTTACTTCTTTAGGAAGTGATGTAAAAACAGTATGGGAACTTTTATCTAATGGAGTATCAGGAATAAGAAAAATCAATAGATTTGACACATCTGACCTTGATTGTAAGATAGCTGGACAAGTAATAATGAAATCTGAATCTGAAAAATATGTTTTTAATCCTGAAGACTACATTCCAGAAAAAGACTTAAAAAAAATGGATAATTTTATTCATTTTGGTATAGCAGCTGCCACACAAGCAGTCAACGATTCTAATTTACTTGATTATAAAGATCTTGATTATGACAGAGTAGGAGTAATAGTAGGGTCAGGAATAGGTGGTCTTGTATTCATAGAAAAAACAGTTATATGTTTACAAGAGAGAGGTCCTAGAAGGATTAGTCCTTTCTTTATACCAGCAAGTTTAATTAATCTTATCTCTGGTCATATATCTATAAAATATGGGTTCACAGGGATCACTGATGCAGTAGTAACTGCATGCTCTACAGGAGCACAAGCTATAGGTAATGCAGCAAGAGCGATTCAATCTGGTGAAGCAGATGTGATAATAGCAGGTGGAGCTGAAGGTGCAGTATGTCGCTTAGGAATTGCAGGATTTGCAGCTATGAAAGCACTATCAACAAAGTTCAATGATACTCCAGAATTAGCATCACGACCTTGGGATAAACAAAGAGATGGCTTTGTTATGGGGGAAGGTGCAGGAATAGTTATACTAGAAGATTATGAGCATGCTAAAAAACGTGGAGCAAAAATATACGGAGAACTGTTAGGATATGGTATGACATCAGATGCATATCATATGTCAGCACCTCATCCAGAAGGAAAAGGCGGAATGAAAGCCATAGAATTAGCACTATCTAGTGCACAATTAAATCCAGAGTCTATCAATTATATAAACGCACATGGTACTTCTACTCCTTTAGGAGATAGTACAGAAATTCAAGCAATAAAAAGCATATTTAAAGAAAGCATCTACAAAGTTCCAATATCATCCACTAAATCCTCTATAGGTCACCTACTTGGAGCTGCAGGAAGCGTCGAAGCTATCTTTTCTATACTCGCTATGAATACAGGAATTACACCACCTACATTAAACTTATATGAATCATCAGAAGATCCACAATTAAATCTTGTTCCATTCAATGCACAGGAACATAAGGTTAATCATTGTCTTTCTAATTCTTTCGGCTTTGGTGGAGTAAATATATCACTAGTCTTTGGAAAATTATAAAGTCTTGCTTCTATACTTTATATTTGATAACATATAGACTTGTTTTATGTTGATAAATCAAGTTTAAGTGTGTTTTTAAGATGCATAACTAGCAGTATGATTTTAACAACACACTTCTTAGTCGATAGTTGCCACCTTTATTTATTATAAAACTTTCATTAATTGTTTGATTATTATTAGTTAATATTTTAACTTATATTATTAAACATCAATGTGAAACTAATTATGAAAACTAAGAAAGAGTTATCTTATCAAGAGTTTATCTCATGTATCAGATTAATAAGAACACCAAATATAGGTCCATCAACATTTCATGCATTAGTCAAATTATACAAAACTTGTCAATACACATTAGAAGTACTGCCAAATTTAATAAAAAGATCTAATACAAATGATAAACTATACAACATATGCTCTACTGAAACAGCAGAATTAGAAATAGAAAACATCAATAAGATTGGCGGAAAAATAATTACAGTATTTGATCAAGATTATCCAGAAGTTTTACGCCATATCCATGATTACCCACCAGTTTTAACAGTACTAGGCAACACATCTATATTAAAAGAAAAAACAATTGGTATAGTAGGAAGTAGAAACCCATCAATCAATGGAAAAAATCTTGCTTATAAGTTATCATATGAACTAGCCAACTCTGGTTTTGTAATAGCATCTGGATTGGCAAGAGGAATAGATAAATCTGCACATAGTATAATCTTTCAACAATTACCAACAATTGCTGTTATGGCTAGTGGAATCAATATAGTATATCCACAAGAAAACACACACTTATATAAAACTATAATAGATAAAGGAGGATTAATTATTACAGAATTTCCTTTTGCAACATTACCAAGAGCACAATTATTCCCACAACGTAATCGTATAATTTCTGGACTATCACTTGGAATAGTAGTTGTTGAAGCTTCAATACAATCAGGATCACTCATTACAGCAAATTTCGCATTAGAACAAAATAGAGAAGTATTTGCAGTACCTGGATCACCACTTGACCATAGATGTAGTGGAAGCAATAGGTTAATAAAAAATGGAGCAAAATTAGTAGAATCAACAGAAGATATAATAGAAAGCTTACAATTTAACAGACATAATGCCTACATTCAAAATTCACTATTTGATAACACTACACAAAACAACTATCATTTTAATGAAAGCAACAATACAAAGGATATCATCTTACAACATATCAGTCACAGTCCAATTGAAATAGAAGAAATTATTACATCTACTAACTTAAATATAAGCAGCATTTTGATAGCATTAACTGAGTTAGAAGAATCAAAAAAAATAGAAAGATTCCCTAATAACAAAGTCGCTCTAATACATTAAAAAATTCTAAGAACATTAAAATTTTCAAATAAAGTCACCTTATTAGCAATTTTCACAAATTTATACGCATCTTCATATAATATTTTTCCATGGCTACACTACAGCAATTACTTTATAGGTGCATTTACTGCCAATGTTATCTTGCATCAGTAATTTTTGCTTTTATTTGAGTATTATTTGGATTTTCTTGCAGTACTAGACTTGTTGCATTGGATACCACTTCTACCAGATTACGTTAGTAATATCTATCTACATTTGAGTACTTGTAATACTATACAAAAAATTTTCTAGTTTCTTTATCACACATTAAGTATCTTTTCAAGTTAGCTATTGTTTTCTTACTTGCAATTGTCAGTTGTTTCTACTTCAGTAAGCATTTGTTTATTATCTTTTGTATATTCACAATACTACCAGATGTTTCTATAGTCTATATCACTGCTGTAATAGCTTTGAAATGAAGGACTCTATGGAGGTGTTGGTATTATCTTAAATTATATTCAGAAGGTTATATGTACCAGTAGGTGAAACACATATGGCTGTTGAAGCTCCAAAAGGTGAATTTGGTGTATATAGTATCCGATGGAACAACCATATCGATATGGAATTAGAGCTTCTGGATTTGCTCATTTGTAAGCAATAGATATTATAAAGGTCATATGTTAGCTGATTTAACAGCTATAATTGGGCCTTTAGATATAGTATTTTGAGAAATAGATAGGTAAAATAATGTTTAGCACACAAAAAAATAATAATACAACTTACACTGGAGAATTTAAATTCAGTAGGGAAAATCTAAAACAGGTAAAAGATATAATTAATAAATATACTAAGATAGAAAATCTAGCTGCAAGCTTAACTCTTTTGCATACATTAACAATATCTGTTTTTATTCTAGTAAACAGTAAAATTAATCACAACCTAGTATTTAAAAAGTTAAGAAACATAAACTCAAATAAAGTGTAATCTATCAATAAACAAGTAATTATATGTAGAAGGATCTTGCATAATCAAGTCATTGCAATACATCATAGAAACAGAAAACAATAACTATAGAAATTTTAAAAATGTATCAAATTTCATATAAAAAACATTATTACAACATAAAAGGATTATACATAATGAAAGATTCTAATACACTAGAAAACCTGACAATCAGCACTTAATACTTTAACAACTTACTGTATATAAACTAGAAAAAATAAACTATAGAAATTCCAGCTTAAAGATTACTTTCTTTTATATAATGCATTATTACAGTATACAAAATTATATATAAATAAAGTGATTCTAACCCCATCACAAATTTTACAAACATTCAACCAAATAAAATTTTCACATTATAAGTCACATATCTATAAACTAGCAATTATAGACAGTCATAATTAAAGCAACATAAACCCCAACATATTATTATTACATCCAATAACACTATACAGTATAGAAAAATCACACATAATAAAGTTATTTTAATACACTAGACAATTCTGCAAATTCTTAAACAGAATTCACAAATTACTATTAAATACTACATGACAAGTATATAAAGATACTAATTGATATAACACTGTGTTTTGAAACTAATTTATAAAGATATACATAAATGAATAAATTGCATTTTTTGATGCATATATACTATAACTTCCCACACAAGATAGCAAAAACAGAAAATCAAGTACAACACCTCATAAACACAATATTTAGAACACAACTAATTCTAACCAAAAAAGAAGAAAAACTCATATAACCGCTAATTAACTTATCAACTGGCAAATTAATACGAACTATATAATTTACTATCTCCTCGCAAAAAGTTTATCTAACTCAACTAAACTAAGTTCAACATAAGTTGGTCTACCATGATTACATTGCCCAGAGTGTGGAGTACTTTCCATACTTCTTAGAATAGCATTCATCTCTTCAATTTTTAATTTTCTACCACTCCTGATAGAACTATAACATGCTATTGTACCACATATATCTTTAATCTTATCATCTAAGAATAAAGTATCACCTACTTCTATAATACTATCAACTATATTAATAATAAGAGATTTAACATCAAAGCTTCCAAAAATTGCTGGTACTTCCCTTACTATTACTGATAAATTACCAAGTGGTTCAATAAGTAATCCAAGTTTCAATAATTTTGCTTTATATTCAACAAGTAGTTCCAAGTCAAGATGGTTATTCATTTCAATAACTTCAGGTATTAATAGTATTTGACGTTTAATACCCTCTTTTTTCATAACTTGCTTCATATATTCATAAGTCAATCTTTCATGAGCTGCATGTTGATCAACAATAACAATAGAATATTGAGTTTGGGATACGATATATCTACTGTGTATTTGGCATAATGCATGACCCAACAGATAATTATCAATTAATAATTCGTTTTCTATCTTTTTATAACTTACTTGCTTCAACTTATCATTTTCTAACTCCATACTCCCACTTACAACACCTACGCTAAAATCATTAAAATCTTGTAGTGTGTTGCTGCTTAAATTAATATCATCCTTCTTTTCTTCAAATATATTAAATTTTCCTGATTTTTTACAATTAACAGATTCTTCAAAATTTTTGTTAACAATTTCACATTCAGATTGAACATCTTGCAAATCTTGACAAAAAGCATTGCTATCATTTAACAAATCACTTGCTTCCATACTTGTAGAATAACATTCTTGTGCATCATTAAATGACTGTTGTTTAGTTTTAAGACGTTTCAGAAGTTCAAAAGTGACATCATTACCAATGTTACGCGAGTTATTTATGTTTGCAATATTATCTCGAACAAAATGATCACCTTCAAATTCATTAATAGATTTTAATTTTGCATTCATGTTAATAGACAACACTTCTTTAATTGCATCAACCACAACTCTATATACTAACTTTTTATCTTGAAACCTAACTTCAGATTTATTTGGGTGAACATTAGCATCAACTTGATCACATGGGATATTAAGATACAATACAACAACTGGATATTTGTCTTTCTCTATAAAATCACTGTAAGCATATCTCACTGCTCCTATAAGTAAACTATCATAAATAGGACGACCATTAACAAAAGTATATATAAGACTTGATTTACTACGACTGAGCGTAGGAGATCCAATGTAACCTGATAACTCGATCTCCTCTTCTTTTACATTTATTGGCAAAGAATTTTTACAAAACTCTATCCCCAAAGCTTTTATTTCAGACAATCTATCAATATTTGATTGTTGCTTTAAATATTTAAATATCTGTTTATTATCAACAGACAATGAAAACATTATACCATGATTAACCATTGCTAACTTGTTAATCATATCTATAATAGATTGAATTTCTGTTTTTTCTGTTTTCAGAAACTTTAATCTATTAGGTGTAGCAAAAAATAAATCTCTCACTTCTATATATGTACCATAAGAAAGTGAATCTGGTGTTAATTCTTGCGTTCTATCTCCACCTTCAAATACTATTAACCATGCAGTATCAGAATCTTGATACTTTGAAATCATTTTCACCTTAGCAACAGCTGCTATAGAAGTTAACCCTTCCCCTCTAAAACCTAAAGATTTGACTTTAGTTAAATCACCATCAGGAAGCTTGGAAGTAGCATGAAGAGTAAACGCAATTTCTATATCTTCTTTTTTTATTCCAATACCATTATCGCTAACAACTATTAAATTACGTCCACCACGTTCTATTGCAATATCAATAGTAGTAGCATTCGCATCTATTGAATTCTCAACTAACTCCTTAACTACACTAGCTGGACATTCTATAACTTCCCCCGCAGCAATCCTATTAATTGTCCTAGGGTCTAATAGTATAATCGACATATGCTAACACTGATAATTGTAATACAGCTTATAAGCTATAGAAAATAGCAATGATCTTTCAATAGTATAAACATTATTACATAACCTTTAAGTAAACTACTAAGATGATACATTGCAATAATTCTACAATCCAATCTTATCAATCTATTTTACTTACTACAATTAAAAATACTACATCACTACCAAATTAAATAATGTTACCTGGTTAACAGCATTTGAAAATACATATTCATAAAAACAAATACACATTTCCTATTTTTTTTATATAATCATTAAAAGCTCTTCTCTTCAAGTGTATCAGTATATGGGAACGTCAATGTTACTATAGTACCCAAATTAGGTTCACTTTTTATTTTGAAAACACCATCCATTAATTCAACTAATTTTTTACTTAATGGCAACCCTAATCCTGTACCCTCATATTTACGAGCATGTCTACTATCTACTTGTCCAAAAATAGACATCACTTTATACAAATCTTGTTGTGCTATACCTATACCATTGTCAACAACTTCAATATCAATGACCTTCTCTTCAAGGTTATACTCTACTACTAATTTTACAACCCCATTTTCTGGTGTAAATTTTATTGCATTAGACAATAAATTAATTATAACCTGCTTCATTCTTTTAGGATCTGCAACCATTATGACTTTATTAGACGGTAATACTTTTTCAAGTTTAACTTTTGCCTGTTCAGCTCTTGGAACCATCATGTTAAAACATGAAGAAATAATCTTACTTAAATCAAACTTTACAAACTCCACAACTAATTTATTAGCTTCAGCTTTAGAAAAATCTAGAATATCATTAATTAAACTTAATAAATGAACACCAGAATTATGAATATCATTTATATATTCTTTGTAATGAACATTATCTATGGTACCCATAGATTCACTTTTCATCATTTCAGAAAATCCAATAATAGAGTTTAACGGAGTACGTAGTTCATGACTAACATTAGCAAGAAACTGGGATTTGCTTATATTCTCTTGCTCTGCTACTTCTTTTGCTTCTTTTAATTTTAGATTAGCATCATACTGTTTACTCAGTATTTTAGTATTTTTATAATATATACACCATGTTACAACAACAAATATAATAATGATTAATATAACTATTATCAAAAATATAGTATAAAAATTTACAATAAAACTAGATAAATTTTCCGAATTTTTAATTATCTTTAAAAACATTAAAGGATGACTCTCTTTATTATCTAATGGGAATATAGGAAATATAGATTCAGTAATTGCACTATTATTTACTTTATGATCTACATATTCTCCCCTCAATAATGAAGCCATATCTTCAGAATGTAATAGCAAATCTTGATCTGCAATATCATCGCTATTTCTATTAGAAAATATTATATTCCCATCTACATTATACAAAATAACATGAAACCCTTTTATTTCTCCCAACGCTTTTAAGAACTCAGCACGCAACTTTATTAATAAGTTCATATAGTAAGTATTAGTTGCCACATGACTCGGAGCCTTTGCTAATAATTGAGCATACTTATTAATAATAGAATTAACAAGTACTGCTTTAATATTCACATTTATTTCTTTTGATACTTCATACAAATAATCATCCCTCAAATATATATGCGTGTAACCAACTGCAAAAAACAAAGTAATAACTAAGAACATCAATAATAAAACTCTAAAATACTTCATAATATATATCCAGCTGCTCATATCATGATAATATGTATACGATGTTATTTATAAACTTTTTCTTAGTTGACATATAACAATATCATGCTACATTCATATATACAGTAGGTTTACTACTTAAGTTTTAACTTTTCTATAATATTGGAGCTGTATAGTTATGAGTAATTCACCTCTTTTATCTGTTTATTCACCATCTAGTGTTACATTTTCACACGGGAAAGGAGTATACTTATACAGTTATGATGGAAAAAAATACCTAGATTTTCATGCAGGAATAGCTACTAGTTCTTTAGGGCATGCTCACCCAGTATTAGTAGATGCATTAAAAACACAAGGTGAAAAGCTCTGGCATTTATCAAACTTACATACAATACCAGAAGCCATAAGATTGGCACAAAAGTTGGTAGATATTAGTTTTGCTGATAAAGTATTTTTCAATAATTCAGGAGCAGAATCTGTAGATTGCTGCATTAAAATAGCAAGATCATATCAATGTGGGAAAGGTAATCACCAGCGTTACAGATTTATTACGATGAAGGAGTCCTTTCATGGAAGAACATATGCAGCATGTTCAGCAAATGAACCAAGTAAATTTTCTCCGCTACTCAAGCCATATGTTGAATGGTTTGACAGTGTGAATCCTGATATTACATCTGTAAAAAACGCAATTAATGAGCATACAGGAGCTATATTATTAGAACCTATTCAAGGTGAAGGAGGAATAAATGTACTTGATGAATCTTTTCTAAGAGAGTTACGTGCAATTTGCGATCAAAATGATATATTATTAATTTTTGATTGTGTACAATGTGGTTCTGGAAGAACAGGAAAGTTCTTTGCATATGAGCACGTTGGAGTAACTCCAGATATATGTTGTCTTGCAAAAGGATTAGGTGGAGGGTTCCCTATATCAGCATCTTTATCAACTAACAATGCTTCTCAATTCATGAGCGTTGGCATGCATGGTTCTACTTTTGGAGGAAATCCTCTAGCAACTACCATTGGTATGACTGTAGTTGAAGAAATTTTAAAAGACGGGTTCCTAGAAAATGTCACCAAAAATGGTCATTATTTACATAAAAAACTAGAAGACGTAGCCAATAAATTTCCAATAATTGAGCAGATAAAAGGTAAAGGGCTCATGATAGGAATGAAATTCAACACTAATGTTAATACCAGAGAGTTAATGTATGAATTAATAGACTGTGGATTACTCACCAGCACTGCTAGTGGTAACGTTATTAGAGTTATACCACCTTTAATAATTAACCAACAAGAAATTGATGAAGGCATTGCTATATTAGAAAGTTGTCTAAAAAGTAAATATTGTTAATAAAAAAATTAACTTGATTCTTAATAACTGACATGTTATTATTTGTGGTAAATTTTTGTGTAGCACTCAATAGTTATTCAACATAAAGTTATTGCTTCACCTGTTTTTAATCAATGGGTATATTTATGGTATTAGAAAACAACAATATTACTGATGATGATGATGCACAAGAAAGCACAAGCGCACAGGAATCCACAGAAACAGTCAGTGAATCCTCTTCTTCCACGTCAGTAACACAGTCAACACGTGACAAAAAACTAGATAATATTGACTTTAACACATTGTTTTTAGCAATTTCTTTTGTTGGATTGTTAATAGAGGCTGCATCTTCTACATTTAATCTAGTTTCAACTTATGTTCACGTCCCTGGACATATCAAGCACACGGTAGCTATCGCATTTTATGTAATATGTATACTTGCTTCACTGTCCATGGTTGCAAGTTCAACGCTTGCAATCAAGCAATCGCTAAATTATAAGCACAATCTTCAAAAAATATCAACAGGTCCAAGCAAGGAAGCTCAAAATAACATAGATGAAGGATTGTTAGGATATGGTAAATTAAAACAAAGACAAATTAATATTAAAGTTTGCGAAAACGCTATAACTATTATTTCAGAACTCTCATGGATAATAGTTTCTGCTATGTCATTAGCAATGATTACTGCAAATTCTGGTACTCCAGAGCTTGAATTTGCAAGTTTATGCCTTGCAGTTCTTGCACCTTTTTTAGCTTTTATTTCTTGCGCTTTAAGATTATCAGATGCAAACATATCAAGAAAAACAGCTACCTCTACAAGAGAAAAAAGGCAAGCTAATAACTTCGCAGTCTTATGCGGTATTATTTTAGTCTTTGAAGCAATTCATTGCAGTTGCCATATAATTGAGGCATTTACGCTTGGTGGGCAGATGCAAAATATTTATGATTTTCAAGATGTTACTATACTTGGCTTAGAGCTGGCAACAATATGTATGTTTATTATAGCATTCTTTGTAGAAAAGTACCTTGACAAAAGAGCCGAAAGCTCTGATCATGGTTCTATTCCTAGTCTATTAAATAATGAAAACACAAGTCCACTACTACACCAACATGCTCAAATATCTTAAAAATTTAGCAACTAGTTGTTTTAGTAATACTTCTTCCTTACTAGTATTATAAATAGCTTTTTAATAATTAAACCATCAGTTATCACTCTTTTTATTTTCAAACAGACAACTCATACAACAAGGATTGTATTACCATATAGTTATTCTTAATTTACAATAACAAAAATTTGTAATTTTGGTTTTACAATATATTTGAAATTTCCTACAACTTACATTCATTACACTTTTTATTATTACACCAGATGCTTGTCCAATCTGTATATTATTTTTATCAGGCAGTTATTCCTATAATTAATAATACCATCACTAACCTTCAACACTAATATATACACAACATTTATGATGATCATGTAATTTTGGCATTCTAAACACATTTACTAAGTTTTTTTCTTACATTTATTATTTGCTACCTGACAAATGCTTCTAAAATAACGGATTATACACTATTCATCAGGTTCCATAGTTAAGTAATAACATTATTAATTTTCATATTTGATATATATTAAACAATAAAAACTCGTAATTTTACCATTCTCAATATATTCATAAATTTCTACAACTTACATTCATTACACTTTTTATTATTACACCAGATGCTTGTCCAATCTGTACATTATTTTTATCAGGCAGTTATTCCTATAATTAATAATACCATCACTAACTTTTACATCAAAATATACCCATTAAAATTTATTATGATGATAAAAATTTTACTTTGACTTGCTCAAATACATTTTATAGGATTTTCACAGCACACGTTTATCATATTTTACTATAAACGCCACAAAACCCTGTAAAGATTGAGTATCCTTTGATGTTAGCTGGTAAACTTTATAACAATCAATCAACAAATCAATTACTATTAAACATGAGTTATACAATAGTGTTTGATCGTTACTCAATCAGACTACATCATTTATTTACTATGAAATTTCATACATATTTACCAATAAATTGAACATTATCTAATAACACAACACTGTTCTAATGACTCAATAATATCAAGTAACAGATTATTAGTATTAACTTTATGAATTACTCAAACACCGATTGATCATTACAGCATCTTACAATGTACTTACTCTAAAACCTCACTACAATGCTTCATAATCAGTCAAGATATTACCCAGTAACACAACACTTCCTAAATGCTAAATAATATAAATCATAAATGATGATCATTAAACACATTTTTGAATCACCTAATCACATTTAATTGATTGACAATAGTTTACATAAATTTACTCTTATGTACTTATTACTCTGAAGCTTTACTACATATTTACAACAAACTGAATTTTATACAATAGCTTCATAATTGTAGATAATATCATCCTTTTTTATCACAAAATTATTCAAGCAGTATTTCTCTTTTACCAGTATTTGCAATACCAATGACACCATCTCTTTCCATACGTTCTACTAAATTTGCAGCCCTGTTATAGCCTATTCTTAACTGCCTTTGTATATAACTAACAGACGTTCTTCTGTCTCTCATTACTATCGACACTGCTTGTTGATATAACTCATCATCCCGTTCAGGTAAATTATCATCCATACAATAATCATAATCCTGCTGAACTTGAGTAATACCTTCTATATATTCAGGAGTTCCTTGAGACTTTAAATACTCAACTATATCCTGTACTTCATTATCACTTACAAAAGCTCCATGAACACGTATTACTCTACCACCGGATACCATATATAGCATATCTCCCATACCAAGCAACTGTTCTGCTCCTTGCTCACCAAGAATAGTTCTACTATCTATCTTCGATGTTACAGCAAAACTAATTCTCGTTGGAAAATTTGCCTTTATTACCCCTGTTATTACATCAACAGAAGGACGTTGAGTTGCCATAATTATATGAATACCAGCAGCTCTTGCCATTTGAGATAATCTTTGTATTGAAGATTCAATCTCTTTCCCAGCGACAAGCATTAGATCTGCCATCTCATCTACTATAACTACTATATAAGGAAAAACCCGAGGTTCTATTACCACTTTTTCAAAAATCGCCTCTCCTGTTTCTTTATCAAACCCAGTCTGCAATATTTTTTCCAAAGTCCTATTTTCACTAATCGCTTCTTTAATTTTATCATTATAACCAACAATATTACGCGCTCCAACATCAGACATAAGACGATATCTATTTTCCATTTCACTCACTACCCATTTTAAAGCAGCAATGGCTTTTCTAGATTCAGTCACTACAGGAGTTAATAAATGCGGTATAGAATTGTAAACAGACAACTCCAAAACCTTAGGGTCAATCATAATCATTTTACATTGATCTGGAGTCAAACTATAAACCAAAGATAAAATCATAGTATTAATTGCCACAGATTTCCCAGAACCTGTAGTACCAGCAATAAGAAGATGCGGCATTTTAACTAGGTCAGCTATTACTACCTCCCCATCTATACCTTTTCCTAAAGCTATAGGCAATTTAAGTTTAGAATCTCTATACTGTGCACTTTCGAATAAATCACGCAACATTACTATTTCCCTGTAGTGATTGGGTAACTCTATCCCCATAACATTCCTACCAGGAATAACCGATATACGAGTTGACAATGCACTCATAGAACGCGCAATATCATCAGACAACCCTATCACTCTGGATGACTTAGTACCAGCAGATGGTTCAAACTCATATAACGTTACTACAGGACCATACCTAATATTAACTATTTTTCCATGTATAGAAAAATCCTTAAGTACCTTATCAAGCAAACTAGCAACATTATCATCTGGATGAAATTTTCTTTGATTTATTGGATTAGGTTTAGATAAATAATCAACACTAGGTAAAATAAATTCTTTATTCTTTTTTTTTTCTCTAATTATCTGAGTATTTATAGAAGGATTCATCTCTTGAGGTTTCACCTGAAAATTCACTTGAGGTGTATTATCAACCACCTTTTCTTCATCATATTCATCTTCAATGTAATCGTCTTCTTCATCCTCCTCATCATCATATTCATCACCTTCTTCCTCTTCATCATCATATTGATCATTATCATCAATTTCTTGATGATCCTCTTCATCTTCTTCTTCAGCATGAAAATCTAATTCTTCCTCATCTGCAGAATCCAATTCTTCTATTAACTCCTCAACTGACTCACCCACTGATTCTTGGACTGATTCTTCCATTAATTCTTCTGTCAGTTCTTTTGTAAAGCCTTCTGCAAAATCTTCTGTAAATTCATCTGTTAAATCGTCTTCTAACTCTTCCTCTTCACTTAATAAATCTTCCTCCACATCATAAAATTCTTGAATTTGCCCTACGTTTTCAGGGATTTTCTCTTTTACAACAGAATTATTAACATTATCAACACGATTCATTATTCTATTAGGTACATCTAACAACAAATCATAAAGATATAGAATTTTCTGCCAACCAATAACACCAACAACACCCATTACTATCATAGGAAGCAAAACAATTACTGGACAACTTTGAAAATAAATACCTAAAACACCACCATAATGATATTTATACATAACCTTAAAAGAAGATACCAATCCGCTGACACCAATTACAGTGATTAAACTACTAACCAAGTACAAAGCAAGGTTTCGCTTAACACAATAGAAAACATTAACAACATAAAAAATCATCAAAGGAATGAGTACAAAACTCGCTACTCCAAATATTTGTATCAAAATATCAGCTACATGAGACCCAACAACTCCACCCCAGTTTTTTACAGAAGCATCAGTTGCTATATTGAAAGATAAATCATCATAGTGATAAGTAAAAATTGATAAAGAGATAAATGCTGTAATAAAAGACAGTAAAAATATTTTTAAATAGAAAAATGTTTTATTTAGTATAGACTTCATACTCACAACTATCTTACCCAAAATAGTAACGCAAAGCATATCTCACAAAATTAATAAATATCAACAATATAAGAGGAGAAAGATCAAAACTACACGAAACAGTAAAAGGAAAAATCTTTCTTACAAAACCTAAAGCAGGAGACACTAATTTAGATAATAATAAAAAGACATTACTAACAATTTCATTATACCTATTTACAATATTTAAAAATATCAACCAGCTTAGTATTATCCATAGCATCAAAGAGAAATTATAAATACTTAACAATGTATCAAGCAAATACACTAAAGGATGCATAAAGTAATAGCTCTCTTAATATGAAACTTTGAGTGTACAATACACTAAAACTATAGTCAATCAAAAGAGAAAAATTCAACTTGAAAAACTCAATAGTATTATTTATTATATAAAATTTACCGTAATATTTGATCCTAGATGGGTTTGTTAGTAACTTCAATACTTAGTATACTTATACTATTAATTTTATCTGCATTTTTCTCTGCCGCAGAAACAAGTATTACTTCAATCAGTAGCTCACTTGTACATAGGTTAATGTTACAGGGTAACAAACGAGCCAAAATAATCAACACACTAAGTCAAAAGAAAAAGCTTGTCATTAATACTGTATTGATAGGTAACACTATCATAAATATCACTGCCTCTTCTATTGCAACAGCAATTTTTTTTGAAATTTTAGGTCCACAAGGAATACTATTTTCCACCGTCATCATGACATTTTTTATATTAATATTTTCTGAAGCATTACCAAAAAGTTACGCAATACTCAATCCAGAAAAGATAGCTTTACTTATATCGTGCCCGCTATCATTTTGCGTATTGATTCTATCTCCAATAACACTATCAATACAATATATGATAGACTTTATCTTAAAAATTTTAGGTATGCATAAGGATAAAGAAACTATCTCAGCAGCAGAAGCTATGAGAAATTTAATATCATTACATGATAGCAAAGGAACTATGCTTAAACAAGACTTAAACATGTTAAGTAGCATATTAGACTTAGCAGAAACAGAAATTTCACAAGTAATGACACACAGAAAAAATATATTAGCTTTTAATATAGACACAAATATAAATGATCTAATAAAAAAAATAATAGCAAGCCCCCATAGCAGAATACCATTATGGAAAAACCAAGAAGATCAAATCATAGGAGTAGTACATGTCAAAGATGTAATAACACTAATACGAGAAAAGGGTAAGAGCATCACTCAAAAAGACATACATAGAATAATGACAAAGCCATGGTTTGTTCCAGATACAACTTTATTAAGTGTACAGCTTCACAACTTTCTAAAAAATAGGAAGCATCTTGCTTTAGTCATAGATGAATACGGAGCCCTACAAGGAATAGTAACATTAGAAGATGTTATTGAAGAAATAGTAGGAGATATTACAGATGAACACGACATCACAACAGAAGCTCCAATAAAACAAATCTCTGAAAACATATATCATATTAATGGGTTCACTTCCATTAGAGATATCAATAGACAATTACGTTGGAATCTACCTGATGAAGAAGCATCAACTTTAGCAGGAGCAATTGTATATGAAGTTGAACGTATACCTGAAGAAGGAGAAGAGTTTTTATTATACGGGTTAGCATTTAAAATACTCAAGAAGAGTGGTCATACAATCTCTAGCATTCAAGTTGACATATCACCAAATAATACATCAATTGAACAACACAAAAAAGAATAAGCAAAACTCATATCCATCAACAGTGATATTTTATGTTAGAACACTATAACGTGAGCATAATCAAGTATAATTTTGCTCAAAACATTTAAACACATCATATAATTTAGTAAAGAGTATAAGTAACAAATTTTTAAAATGCTATCACATTTAAATCATATAAATTTTAAATTCAGCACATAAGTATTGTAATCATTAAATAAATCTGTATAGTCAACACTTTACGTAAAACTTACAAAAGACAAATAGTAAAACCTTTTATAATAACATTAAACACATACTGTATTCTATATAAAGCCTTAGCATTAGACAAATTAACACAGTGTAATAAATTGCACACAAGAATAATCTTATTACGCATGTATTTTATTTAAAACCACAAACATTATATAAATATGGATAAGAGCAACATTATATAAATTTTAAATGCAGTACCAAAGTATTGCAAATATCAAACAAGTTTTATACAAAAGTAACATGAACAACTACAGCATATAAAAAATATTAAATTAAAACATTATAAAGCCAAAAATACTGAATTAATAAGCATTAAGAATTACAAACAGTACCTTAGCATCAGTATTATTACCTACATCATTTTTAAACAACAATCACACTCTACAAGTATTAAAAATTTTAATAATTATCATTAATATAGTAATTTCTAATCACTATCACAATAAAATAACTACTACCAATAAGTTTTGATGATTCAATAATATTAGAATTAATCTTCCTAAAATTTTACAAACCACTAAAATCATATCTCCATTAACAATTACAATTGATATACCAAAAGAGATAAGAAAAAAGTTTCTGTAAGAAATCAAAATAATTGTCAATATGTTGATTATGAACACGTGTTAGTCAAGATTAAAGAAACACAAAGAATACGTATACAGAACGGTTGCCTATTATAGATGTTACACAAAAATCTGCTAAAGAAATAGCTGCAACTATTATTCAGTATTTTAATAAAATGCAATATTAGTAATAAACATTTTTTTATGTCAAATTGTACAAGAATATTACATAAGCACACTTTTTCTAATAATAGATATTATACATTTCCATAATTTGCTGTGATGATTATACATGTAATGTTGAGTACATTTAAAGTTTTATGTAAGATAGTAGACCTTATATTTTTATTGTGGTAATAACTTGAGACATCAATGTAACTTAGTACATTTACTGTTATAGAATATACTGCGTATAAGCGATATTTAATTATTGATACAAAAGTTATATATAGTTGGCACATAGATCTTATGTTTGAATGCGATGAAATATACATTATAGATAAGGATGATTTAATACATTATAGTCATACTTCACAATTGAAAAACATTGACGACATCACTAAAAGTGTTGGGTTATTGTACTCTATAAAGAAGAAAAGTATATATGCCATTAATGTCGCAAATAAAAGTAACAATAAATGCTTAGACTATTACTTTAATGGACAAGAAGGACTATGGCTTTCATATAATAGTAAATCATATAATGACAATGCAAAATTTTTGCTTGAATATAAAAAGGCATATACATTAGAAAGTAAATGCTTAAATCCTTTGGATTTTCAGAAAGATACTCTAGTTATAGCTAGGGCTCGTACTAATCAATCTGTTGGAAACACTAGTTTTTTAGATGAGCAATGTTTTCCCGATATTATACTTGACAAAGATGATCAGCTTGAGAAAAATTTCCCTGCTATAATCAATCCCATAAGGTTTTATCAAATAGTACCAGATTTGTTTTGGCTAAGGTATGTGATTAATTTAGGAGTTAAAGTAGTACAATTAAGAATTAAAGATGAACCTATAGAAAATACAGAAAACCAAATAAAAGAAGGTGTGCGTCTTGCAAATCAAAATAATGTAAAGCTATTTATTAATGATTATTGGCAACTTGCAATCAAATATAAGGCTTATGGTGTACATTTAGGACAGAAAGATATAAAAGATGCAAATTTTAATGAAATATTTAATGCAGGGTTAAGGTTAGGTATTAGTACTCATTGCTATCATGAATTAGCAATAGCTAGATATCTACGTCCTTCATATATTGCATTTGGACCTATTTTTCCAACTACATTAAAGAATATGGATTTTATGCCACAAGGTGTGGATTTACTAAGTTATTGGGTAAAAAACTCACGTTCTAGTATTGTGGCTATTGGTGGTATTAATCTGTCAAATGCTGATTTAGTAATTGAAACTGGAGTAAATGGTGTAGCTGTTGTATCTGCAGTTTTAAATAGTAAAAACCCAGCTGAGGCTACACATGAGTTTATACAGAAATGTAGATCTATACATTAATCCATTGCTATTAATGCAAGCACATGCACTTAACACAAACATAAGATCTATATGCCACCCTATGCCATGTGTATCAATAATTAAATATCACACCAATATATTCATAACAATAAATTATATTAAATCACATTGATACCTTAAGGTATTACCATAATAAAATATAAAGTCTACTATCCTATATAAAATTTTAAATGCACTCAACATTACATGTATAATCATTGCAGAAAATATGGGAAACATAATATTATTGTTAGAAGAAGCATTGCTATATAATACTCCTATACAATTTGATACAAATAAAATATCTATTACTAATGTTGCATTTTATTAAAATACTGAATAATCGTTGCAGCTATTTCTTCAACAGATTTTTGTGTAACATCTATAATAGGCCAGCCATTCTGCATACATATTCTTTTCGTTTCTTTAATCTCAACTAATACATGTTCATAATCAACATACTGATAATTGTTTTGATTTCTCATAGAAACTAACCTCGTTTTTCTTATCTCTATTAATCTATCAATATCAATAGTCAAACCAACAATAAGTTTATTTTTCATATTTGATAAATCTACAGATAAGTTAATAGAGTTTACTAATGGTATATTTACTACCCTATATCCACGATAAGCTAGATATATACTAGTAGGAGATTTTGAAGTTCTAGAAACACCCAAGATAATTATATCAGCTTTATCTATATCCCAAAGATTCTGCCCATCATCATGTGCAACAGTATAGTTAATTGCATCTATACGTGTAAAATATTCATCATCTAATCCTATACTAGTATTAACATACGGATCTTTTTTAATATGTAAGTAACAGGACAGTTCTCTAATAACACGCGATAATACAGGGATACATGGGATTTCTTGCACCTCAGCTTTTTGCTTTAAATATCTTCTTATATCATCATCAAACATTGTATACATGATAAAATTATACTTATCATGTTCAATCAATGACATGATTTTATCTATCTGTTCACAACTGTTAATGAATGACCACACAAACTCATTCACTTCGATAGATCTAAAGTGTTCCAATGCAGATCTAGCAACCGCAGCAACAGTTTCACATGTAGAATCAGAAATTAAATGTAAATTTAAAATGACAGAAGTGTTCATATAAAAAAGGCAATTAGTAGAACATAAAAGACTTATCCAAAAAACCTGTCTTATTTAATTATATATACAAAGTACAAAACAAGTAATTCTAAATTATAAACTTTTCATTAAAATATTATCTTATATATCTTTTAAATACTAAGCAACATCAACTATGATGAGCTAGAGATTAATATCAGTATAAAAACCCAATAATAAAGTAAAATAAAAAAACTTATAAAAAATACTGATAGTAAACCACAGCGGTACTTAATTAGTAATGCATTATACGATAAATTTTCTTATTACTCACACACTTCTAACTACACATTACTAAAGAACAAGCTTATGAAGCAATTGACTAATATGATTTATAAAAAACCCAATAACAACACTAATATTTATTACCAACTTGATAAGAAAACTTACAAAAAACTTTTATAGTAAGCTATAGTTTTCTAATTAGTGAAACCTCAGTATATCAAGCTTTGTTACTATTAAAACATTTTTAAATATCATAGAAGACATGAATCAAGTTACACTACTAAGTAAAAAACTTATACTTTTGCAACTTCTCTACAAGAGAAGCATAATACATTACCTCGGGTTACAGATTTCATTTCTTCTCGCGTCACATGAACATCACATGAAATACATTTCACACTTCCAGGAACTAAATTATCGTCAACTACAATCCTATCATCAAAAGTAAAACAATCACCTTTCCAAAGATTTTTTGCATTTTTAGTACTTTTAAAATACTCTAATATTCCTCCTTTCAAATGATATACTTTATTAAATCCTAAATTCTTCATAAAAGCTGTAGCTTTTTCACATCTAATACCACCTGTACAATACATTGCAATAATAGGATCTTGCTCTATTTTATCAGATGCCCAAGAGACAGCCCATTCTGGAAAATCACGAAAACATTCTGTTTGAGGATTTATCGCATTTTCAAATTTTCCAAAGTTAATTTCATAAGTATTCCTAGTATCTATAGTATAAACATCAGACTTAGAAATTAAATCATCCCAATCCTGCGGACTAACATATTCTCCACAGACGGAATTATCAAAATTTTCAATACCTAAACGGACCAACTCATTCCTTAATTTAACTTTCATTTTAGAAAAAGGATTATGCATAGAAAAACTCTTATGATATTGAATGTTTTTTAATCTATCATCCAGATCCAGAAAAGAGAAAAACTGATTTAATGCACTCTGATCACCTGCTATTGTAGCATTAATTCCTTGTTCAGATAAAATTATAGTACCTTTTATATCATGCTGTACACAAAACTCCTTCAATACAGGTTGAATATCATAATAATTAGATAAGTGTATAAAACGATAAAAAGTTGAAACAACATACCCCATATCAGGTTTCTCTTTAACATTCAAATATATTCTAATATATTTTATAAAGGTAACACTGTCAATTGAGCATAGCCAACTATGAACACAATACAACACTATTTCATTTTCTGATTAAAGATCAGTATTTAATTAATACAAAACTAATATATAAAATTCACATAAAGATAAAGTGTTACAGTACATACTACTAACACATCATAAAACATGCATATTTTTTTCACATTACACAGTTATATTAAGCAACAGAACCATTTAAGACATTATAACCAAGTATAAAATCATCAATATCACATGGATTTTTTCCTTCCATCTGTACTACAAGCGGTACTAAAACACTATTTTTACATTTAATATTCATACGAGAATTAACAACTACACCAGGGTTTAAACCTTGCACATTGCTATCAGAATAATAACTAGCCTTTAATATCCTTAATCTTTTTCCATTAAACAATAAAAAAGCTCTAGGATATAAAGCTCTAACCTTTCTACATATAACATCAGCTGTTTCATTAAAGTCTATACGAAAATCTATTATTTTATTAGTATATGTCGCATCATCACTACTTTGTTTAACGGGAACTAAATTATCAATGTTATTCAACACTTCAATTAACATTGAACTTCCCAAATGAGCGAGTTTCTTACTCAAAGTATCAATATTATCTTGCTCATCTATAGGAATATCCCTTTGCAATAAAATATCACCTTCATCCAATTGTTCATTCATTTGTATAATAGTAACTCCAGTTTTATCATCACCAGATAAAATTGCATAATGTATAGGTGCCGCACCACGCCACTTTGGTAATAGAGATGGGTGTATATTTATACATCCATACTTAGGGATTGATAACACACCCTGTGGAATAATTAACCCATATGCAACAACCACAATAACATCAGGATTCAAAGATAAAATCTTCTCTTGTTCACCATCATGTTTTAAAGATTTTGGTGTATTAACCTCTATATTATTTTGCTCTGCAATAATATGAACAGGTGTCTTAGTAAGTATTCTACCTCTTCTTCCAGCAGGCTTAGGAATTTTTGTATACACAGCAACAACTTTATGACACCCATCCTCTAAAAGACAAGAAAGTGCTGATACAGAAAATTCAGGAGAACCCATAAATATTATCTTCATAGTAAAACATATTCAGTGATACACAGCATATTTACATCAAATGTATATACAAAGCAAGTTAGACACTAATTTATTACTAACATTAAATAATATAAAGATATGAACTTGTATAAAAGTCAATTTAACCCACAAGAAAGATATACATTGTAAATACTATATTTTTAAAGAAATTTATGTAAATTTAGAACTAACTTCAAGAGAAGTACATAAAGTGGGGCCGGTAGGACTTGAACCTACGACCTGATCGTTATGAGCGACCCGCTGCTAACCAACTGAGCTACAGCCCCTAAACATAGCCAATAGATTTATTTACCATATACTACAGTAATTTACAATAAAAAGTTGACGCTATGATTATTAAAAACATAATTATATTTCACATACTAATCACAACACAACTTATATAAACATTCAATTTTATAAGCTTATCAAAAAAATACCATAATTTTACAAGGCACTCTCTCTAAATATTAGAAGACATTACCTCACAACAACACATTTTCAACTTAATCACATAAAATTGAATACAATAAAACCATTTATTGATTTAAAACAAAATATCAGTATACAAATTATTGTTTCAACAATACACTACGCTGTATTTAATACCTATATGAAATATACATATCATCATGATACCACTAAAATAATATATATCAGACATCACATCAAAATGTACATTCCATAATAAATAACACTTACAAATTATCTATTCTTTATTAATAGCACACTAACACATAACTTAATCTCACATCATATAAAACACTTCTTTATTTACTAAACAACATATGCAAACACAAAATTGCTATTAATAGAGATTAATGCCTAAAATATCATACTAACATAACAATGATTGATATTGCTTCAACACACTATATTTAATACATAAAATTATCTCTACAATACATACAAGACACTAACATTATTCAATTCTGTACAATTCCAGTGCGCTAGTAGCTATTATAGAGGAGGTATTGAGTTGAAGAATGATTTTTAACATTGTGTTCATTACTAAAATGAACACCTAAACAATAATGTATACAACCTAACAACTAATTCAGTATTTTTATAAATTTGTGTGTAATGAGAGGTATTAACTAGTTTTGCAGATGGAAATAGATAAAATATTTTTTCAAAATAATTTTGAAGAATTATCTTCAACATAGCTTCTATTGCTAAATGAATACACAGAAATAATGCAAACAGCGTAATGCTAACTCAGCACCTTTCTTAAATTTGAGGATAATGAGGTATTGATTAGTTTTGTAGATGAAAATAGACTAGATATTTTTTTAATAATGTTGAGGAATTACTTTTCCCATTCTATTTATTACAAGGTGATCACAAGATAATAAATACAAACATGCAATAGCTGCTTGTAATATATTTACGATAAATTTTGGTGTAATATCAAAGACTATAAAAATATTTGTCAAAGTCACAACAAAAGATCATAGGTAAGCTAGATTAGAAAAATCACAACTGACTTACTACTAAATGGCACTTTCAATTTGCAAATTATTTTTAGATTAGATCTACAATCCTATCAGTGCTGAAGCATTAGCACTTTGCATACAAAAATTTACAATACTCTTAAGTACATAAAGGTAGCAGTACTAATATTTAGAAATACAAGATGCTTAACTAAAAAACTAGCAAAAACACTTCACTCTCTTAACAGCACAAAACTTACCTAAATCTAATGCTGTATTGCATCTAAATCATCTATTTCAACCATATCTTGTGTTACAATATGATCCTGTTTTACAATATCAACAACTTGATTAGCTAATGCTGCACTAATTACTTCATCAACATTAGAAACAAAAACTAGCTCTAACCCTTCTTTAATATTATCTGGAATTTCTACTATATCCTTTTCATTTCTAGATGGTAATATTACTGTCTTTATACCACTTCTTAATGCAGCTAATAATTTTTCACGCAAACCACCAATAGGTAATACTCTTCCCCTCAAAGTCACCTCACCAGTCATAGCAACAGTATTTTTTACTGGAATATGAGTCATCAATGATACAATTGAAGTACACATAGCTACGCCTGCAGATGGTCCATCCTTTGGAACCGCACCTTCAGGAACATGAACATGTATATCATTTTCTAAGAATTTCTTAGGATTTATTCCAAAACTTAAACACCTAGAACGTACATAACTATATGCAGCTTTAACAGATTCCTGCATTATTTCACCTAACTTACCAGTGTATTTGACTTCACCTTTACCAGACATCAAAACTGATTCTATTGTTAGAATATCTCCACCTGAATCAGTATATGCTAACCCTGTTACCATACCTACTAGATTCTCTTTTTCTATCATTCCAAAAGTAAACTTTCTTACACCTGCATATTTTTCAATATTATCCATGTCTATAGCAATACTTTTTACTTCTTTGTTAATCAGTATTTCCTTCACTGCCTTTCTCATAAGATTAGCAATTTCCCTTTTAAAATTCCGCACACCACTTTCTCTAGTATACATTCTTATCAGGTGATATATTGCATCATCAGAAATACTCCATTCTTTCTCTTGTAGCCCATGATCTTTATACAACTTTGGAATTAAATGTGTCCTGGCAATTTCTAGCTTTTCATTTTCTGTATATCCAGATATATTGATTATCTCCATACGATCGATCAATGGCTTACTTAAATTTAAAGTGTTCGCTGTCGCAATAAACATAACATTTGAAAGATCAAATTCTACTTCTATATAATGATCAACAAAATGCTTGTTATGCTCAGGATCTAATACTTCAAGCAATGCAGCTGTAGGATCACCACGAAAATCAGATCCTATCTTATCTATTTCATCTAATAAAAACAAAGGATTACACGTTTTTGCTTTCTTCATTTCTTTAATAATCTTACCTGGCATTGCACCTACATAAGTTCTACGATGCCCCCTTATCTCAGATTCATCATGTATCCCACCTAAAGACATATGTATAAAATTTCTACCTGTTGCTTCAGCAATTGATCTAGCAAGAGAAGTTTTCCCCACACCAGGAGGCCCAACTAAACATAATATAGGCCCTTTAGGCTTTTTAAGACGCTTTAAAACAGCCAAAAATTCTAATATTCTTTCTTTTATCTTATGCATTCCATAATGGTTATTATCTAATATTTTTATGGAATTACTCATATTAATTTTTGCATTTGAATATTTACCCCATGGTAAATCAAGTACACAATGAAGATAACTAGATATTATATTCGCCTCAGGAGACATAAAATTCATTTTTTTATATCTCTTTAAATCAGCAGTAAGACGTTCTTTAGCTTCATCAGACAATGGAGTAGAATTTATCCTCTTTTCAAATTCACTAGCAGAATCTATATCTACACTTGAACTATCACTTTCTTCCAATTCTTTTTGTATAGCTTTTAATTGCTCATTTAAGTAATAAACTCTCTGAGTTGTTTCAAATTGAGACTTAACACGATTACGAATTTTTTTCTGAACATTTAATACACTAATTTCTAATTTTAAGAAATCATATATTTTTTCTAACCTTTTAGTAACATTGAATGTTTCAAGAATTACCTGCTTATCTGAAATTTTTATACTTAAATGAGATGCTATAACATCCGCCAAGTTACTTAACTCTTTCATATCATAAATTGATGCTGCAGCTTCTGCTTGTATTTTTTTACTCAACTTATTCCAGCTATCAAATTCACTTAATACTGATCTTTTTAATGCTTCAAGTTTATCATCGATTACCAAATCACCTTCATATACAACAGAGACATTTGCTTTGAAAAACATATTATCTTCAACAATATCTATTACTTTAGCTCTATTTTCTCCTTTAATTAGAATCTTCACTGCACCATCAGGCAGTCTTAATAACTGCACTATTTCCGCTACTGTACCTACCTTATATAAATCATCAGCAGTAGGATTATCAACTGAACCATCAATCTGGGTCAATAATAAAATTTTGCAATTATTGTGCTGAGCAGCATATTCTAAAGCATTAATAGATCGTTCTCTTCCAACAAACAATGGTATTATTACCTGAGGGAATACTATAGTATCACGCAATGTGAGTACCGGTAGTAAAGCTTTATTTTTCATATAATACCTTTAATGTTTTAAAAACAAGTGCGAGCTTACCATTAATTCCTCAACCATCTTCTTACTGATCACTACTTGATTAATACCAGTATCACCAGGACTTTCAAACATTAAATCAAGCAATAATGCTTCTAAAATAGCCCTTAATCCTCTAGCACCAGTTTTTCTTACAGCAGCTTTTTTTGCAATTTCTGACAATGCACTATCATCAAACTGCAGATTAATATTATCCATTTCAAAAAGTTTCTTATATTGTTTTACTAAAGAATTTTTTGGTTCAACTAAAATACGGCATAAAGTACTTTCATCAAGCTCACCTAAAGACGTAATCACAGGAATCCTACCAACAAATTCCGGAATTAAACCAAATTTCACTAAATCTTCTGGTTCTGTATAACAAAAAATGTCTTTGTTCTTTGATACTTTCTGTACATTTGCTTCAAATCCCATACTACTACCTCTATGACGAGATTCTATAATTTTATCTAATCCATCAAATGCACCACCAAATATAAACAAAATATTATCAGTATTTATCTGTATAAATTCTTGATGTGGATGTTTTCTACCACCTTGAGGTGGTACAGAAGAAACAGTACCTTCTATAACTTTTAATAAAGCTTGCTGTACACCTTCACCAGATACATCACGAGTAATAGAAGTATTTTCAGATTTTCTAGATATTTTATCCACCTCATCAATATAAATTATACCACGTTGTGCTGCATCAACATTAAAATTAGCTGCTTGCAACAACTTCAATAATATATTCTCTACATCTTCCCCAACATAGCCTGCTTCTGTTAAAGTTGTAGCATCAGCCATTGCAAAAGGAACTTGCAAAACCCTAGCCAAAGTACGAGCTAATAAAGTTTTTCCAGATCCAGTCGGCCCAATCAATAAAACATTTGATTTGGAAATCTCAACTTCACTAATAACACCTGAGTTCGATAAACGCTTATAGTGATTATATACAGCAACTGATAAAACCTTCTTAGAATGTTCTTGACCTATAACATATTCATCAAGAACTTTCTTTATCTCTTTTGGTTTTAAATCAAGGGTATCCATCTTTTTATAAGATCTACCCTCTTCCTGTAGTATACCACTACATAAATCAATACACTCATTACAAATAAAAACTGATGGCCCAGCAATTAATTTACGTACCTCACTATGAACCTTTCCACAGAAAGAACAGCTACAAGAATTTTTTTCATTATCTGGCATATCTCTCCAATATTAATTACTCTCCTCAATATCAAGACGCTTCTCAATAACTTTATCAATAATACCAAAATCTTTAGCTTTCTCAGCTCGCATAAAATTATCACGCTCCATATTTGCAACAACTTCCGGCAAATTTCTTCCTGTATGTTTTACGTAAATATCATTAAGCCTACTTTTAATATCCAAGATTTCTTTAGCATGTATTTCTATATCAGTTGCCTGACCTTGAAAACCACCTGAAGGCTGATGTATCATAATTCTGGAATTAGGAAGTGCATAACGCATCCCTGGTTCTCCAGCAGCCAATAACAGAGACCCCATAGAAGCAGCCTGCCCCAAACATAATGTAGATACCTTGGGTTTTATGTACTGCATAGTATCATATATTGATAACCCTGCTGTCACAACACCACCTGGGGAATTAATATACATACATATTTCTTTTTCTGGGTTTTCAGCTTCCAAGAATACAAGCTGTGCAACCACTAAGCTTGCCATCTGATCTTCTATTGGCCCAGTTATAAAGATTATTCTTTCTTTTAATAATCGTGAATATATATCATATGCACGTTCACCTCGACTAGTTTGCTCAACTACCATAGGCACTAAAGTCATAGCATCTCCTCTTCTTTATAACCAGTAATAAACGCAGTATTAAATTAGTATATACTATATAATTTTACAACTATATATTCTCAAACATAAGGCTTATTTCTTTAGTTGTCATAATATTCTTATCCTTCTTGACTAGCTTTATTATATAGTTAATCACCTTATCTTCAAGTACTTTCCCACTAATATAATTGGCAAAATTTTTATTAGACTGAAGCATTTTTAATACATTATTAATATCCACCCCATAATCCGTATAATTGTTTTTTATAAAGCCCAGCACATCTTCATTTCTAATAGTAATATTATTATGACGAGATATCTTTATTAGCAACATACCAAGCTTTACTCGCCTAATTGCTTCTTTTTCTACATCAATTTTTATATCTTCACCAGAATCAAGTATTTCTTTATTTATCTTTGTAATCTCTTGCTTTACAACACACTCTGGAACATCTATAGAGTATGTGTTATCCATATAATCAAATAACTCTTTCTTCATTATGGTAAGAATCATTTGGTCAAATTGTTGCCCTATTTGTTTTCTAACAAAATCTTCCATCTCACCAACACTTTTAAACCCATAATCCTTCGCTACAGATTCATTATCTTGAACATCTTTTACAACATATATACTTTTAACAACAACCGACATGTCTGTAGTCTTACCAACAAGATATGCAACACCATAATCATCAGGAAACGTCAAAGGGAAACTTTTTGTTTCTCCAACCTTCATACCCAATAACTGATCTTCAAATTCTTTTAAAGCTACACCTTTACCTATTACCAATGCAAAATCTTTTGCACTACCACCTCTTAAAATTTTCCCTTTAACTTTATTTTGATAATCAATAACTACCTTATCACCTTCTTGAACAGCATACTCTGCATCACTTACCATGACAAAATTAGGTCTTTGCTTTTTTAAATTTTCTATAAACTCACTGACATCAGATTCTTGAATATCAACTTCTATACCATTTAAAACTATACTATCAATATCCATCAATGGAGCTTCAGGCATAACTTCAAAACTTAGCTTATAAACTAAATTTTCTTCTCTATTGTTATTATCAGAGTAATAGTTAGGATAAGAAACAATATCAATATTTGAGGATATTATTTCACCAAATTCATTACTTTTTACAAAATCAGAAGATGTACTTTCAATAGTCTTTCTCACTACATCAGTCATAACATCACTTAAATATTCTTTCCTGACTAAATCAATAGAAGCCTTACCCATCCTAAATCCAGGTACTTTTGCATTCTTAGCAATTTCTGACAATTTAGAATCTAGCTGATCTAAAAAATATTTTTTATCAATAACAAACTCATACTCCCTTTTCAATTTATCATGTGAAACTTCTTTAACTACATAACAATCAAGCATATTAAATACCTTTACCGATCCCTAAAGTGCGGATAGAGGGACTTGAACCCCCACAAGTTTTATCTTACTAGGACCTAAACCTAGCACGTCTACCAATTCCGCCATATCCGCTCAAAAATCACCGCTACAATACCAATTAAATAATCAAACACTAAATTATAGACATCTATGATACAATTCTCAAGATTTTATAATCAAGTATAACGCAGATATTATATATAAGCATTTAATTATACTATCCTTATAACAACGATCATTTAACTATATTATAAACATCATCAACTTTCAAGAAGTGATCCCGGTGTGGTTCGAACACACGACACATTGATTAAGAGTCAATTGCTCTACCAACTGAGCTACGGGACCTTAAGATTTACTACTTCTGAGCAATTAGACTAAACTTCGATCGCTTTTTTGTCAAATTCAAATACACAAAACTCTTCTATTATCATTTATTAATATTGTATTAACATAAAATGCTCATTTTTAGATTAAAGCAATTTAATATTTTTTCAATATGGTAATCTTGACTATTAACACTATCAATTATACAATAAAGTTGATGCTAGATTAGCATAATTATGGAGTTTTCATGCTGCAAGGTGATATCACATGAGATTATTAAAAATTCTTCTTCTTATCGTACTAATGTGTACTGTGTCCAGTTGTATAACCTTTTCAAAAAGAGAGCGTAGAATTAAAAGCCCATGTATCAATTCAGTAAACAGTGATTCTCCTTGTCGTAAGTATCCTGTAAACGATCATTGGTTAAAACACTGATAACTATACACCTATACTTTTGTATAAGAAGTTTAAGCTTGCTACTTAATATATAGTTTAAGTGCTTTATTGTAGAGTTAATTTATTTGTTTTTCATGTAGAGGTGGCATGCAATTATATATGACGGTAGCTACATGGTTTGGTTGTGGTAATATAACTAAAGCACCAGGAACTGTTGCTAGCTTTGCTACAGTATTGCTTTTTCCTGCTGTCATATTAAGCAACTTATTCGGTATACTAATCATTACATTGATAACCATTTTAGGATGCCTTGCAATCCCAAAATATTTATTAGATTACCCAAATAAAATCGATCCTAAAGAAATTGTAATAGACGAAGTTATCGGACAATCAATAGCTTTCTCTCTTCCCATATTTTTTTTCAGGTATTATCATTACATACCTCAAACATTTCATGTTGTATATACATTACATTACATTAAAATATTCATCATCAGTTTTATATTTTTTAGAATATTCGATATCACAAAAATATGGCCAATAAACATTATTGAGCGAATATCTGGAACTCCCGGCATAATACTAGATGATGTTCTTGCAGGTATTATGTCTTCTATATGCACTACATTTATTATTATCAAAACAGGTACTTAGAGTGGAAAACGGGCACATTTCTTCTTTGGTAGTAAGTAACTTAAAAGATTACATGATACATACAATGCAAGTATCAAACTTAGAAATTCATCATTTTCAAAACATTACACTTACTATTAATGATAGTAAGAGTTCATTACTCAATTTTGCCTTTTATGATAATACAACTGAATGCAATGAAAAAAATATAATAGAGGTTTTAGAATTTCTAAAAAAAAGAAAAATTGATGCAACTTGGCCAGTAGAATCACACATGAAAAAGTTAAAATCAACTCTTGAAAAACTAGGATTAGTAAGTGTTAGCCCTCCAAAAAAAGCAATTGCAAACATAGAAAACTATATCATTCCACCTACAAAAGGCCCAAACATTACGCTAGACATAGTAAACAATGAAGAGAAATTATTAGAACTGGATAAAAGTGCATCAAAAATATTTTACAGTCAACAAAACGAAATTACAACTTTTTTAAGAGGGTTAGCCAATCACCATGATATTAATAATTCAAAATTAAAATTCTTCCTAGTGAAGTGCAACAATATTAAAGTGGGCATATGTGGAATGTATGTACAAGACAAAGTTGTTGGATTGTATAGTGATGGTGTGTTTTCAGAATATCGTAATCAAGGAATAGCAAGTCAAATGGTATTAGAAAGAATTAAAATAGCAAAAAAACAATATAATTGTTCTTATGCTGTAGCTCAATGCATGAAGCCTTCTGTAAACTTGTATAAGAGACTAGGATTTAAAATGCTTGGTAGCTTATTTCTATACACATCTTTGGTATAGAGTTTTACAAAATCACAATAAATTCAAGAAGATACATTATTATGTTTATTTACGTTACCATTTTTTT
Organism: Ehrlichia minasensis; assembly: GCF_004181775.1. Taxonomy (NCBI): domain Bacteria; kingdom Pseudomonadati; phylum Pseudomonadota; class Alphaproteobacteria; order Rickettsiales; family Anaplasmataceae; genus Ehrlichia; species Ehrlichia minasensis. Next base: position 20,223 of record NZ_QOHL01000005.1, on the reverse strand, counting down.
ATTAATATTTGTTCTAGGTTTATTAATAAATGCCTATTATCGCGCTAACGTTAATATTTGTGCGTTAAAACACAACAGTAATCTTATTAACAGTTTATTATCGACCTTGGGAGATGGATTCTATCTTTGGGATGAAAAGCGACGCATCGAAAGATTCTCACCCAATTTACAAATTCTACTCAATACAGTCTTTTATTCTTTTGACGAGTTTGCTGATTTTTTTGAAGAATCAAAAGAACTACAAAAAAAATTTGCTGAAGCAAAAAAAGTTAATAAATCATTTACTATAGATTTAAAAGGCCAAGACACAGAAATATACTGTACTTGTTATGGACAAAGTATAGTTGACAACAATGGACAAATAATGGGCGTATTGCTTTGGGTACAAAATATAACAAACTATAAATTAGCGATAACAAGTTTAGAATACGAAAACACAACATTAAAAGAAAACTTACTAAACTATACTGACATATTAAATAATATACCATATCCCTTATGGAAAAGAGACAAAGATTTTAAAATCAAGACCCATAACTCATTTTACTCAGAACTTGTACAACATAATATCATAGACATAGAACAAAATTCACAGCTCATTGGCAAAAAAAACAACAAAACAAATCAAAAAGTACAATATGCTATCATTAATAATGAAAGAAAACTATATAACATGATAGAAATTCCCATAAAAAACTTTACAGAATTTATTGGGTATGGAGAAGATATAACTCGACTCAACTATTTTGCTCAAGAACTTAAAAACTATACTACCTTACAGATAAATCTATTAAACAATCTGCCGAATGCTGTAGCAATATATAATAGGGATGGATCAATTATATTCTACAACAAAATTTTCACAAAACTTTGGCAATTAAACTCTTCATGGTTAGATACTAATCCAAATTATTCAAGTATTTTACAAAAAATATATGAAGATAGTAACCTTTTAGACAAAGAAAAACTAGATTTAATATGTCAACAACAGTATGAAATATTTAAACAGGTTACCGAACCATATCATGGAACGATTATTTTAAAAGACAACACTACACTCAAAGTTACAGTTATCCCAAATTTCAAACAAGAGCTAACTTTTATATATAACAAATAATTATTCCATTATTGAAAGTGCAAATAAAAATCTATTTATTTTTACGTTCTTCATACCAAGCTAACTGTATAGATTCTAGAATTTTCTCATTACAACCATTCTTATCATCATCAAAGTCTGGCAATCCTAAAATCATTAAACGCAAATCTGTAAACCTAGTATCAAATATATCATGTTTAGGGTAATGATCTTCCAAAGACATGGCAATACTTTCAATATCATTCCATTTCATATAAAACACCTTTGTTTGAGAATATAAATTCCATTTAATATATAAAAATATAATTACACAAGCTAAACTACATCACAGCATATTAACATTGAAATAAAAACATTCGTATTAAAAACATAAATACATTATATTCTCTATATAAAGAAATAAAATGTATTATACCTCACTTCAGATCATAAATGATACTTTACTTTCAGCTACCGTTTAATAAGCAACATAAGGAAACTAATTATCACACACATTTCCAATAACGTTAAAAAACAGCAATAAATTTAAAAATAAATACTATACATTTAATAAGTCACTCACATAAATACCTTTTCACCTTACTTAAGATATCTTATCAAACACAACTCTACTAAAACCTTTCAATCAGTACTTTATAAAATTCACTATCCATGTAGTAATCACAAATCAATACTAACTATTTCTATAACAGTTTTCTCATTAGTTTTTTGTAACATTCACTATTTATTAGCAATACAAATAATAATACAATTCAACTTTGCAGAACAAGTCCTTCACTAACATTCTTGTTAAATACACTACACATTCAGTAACTTATAACAGCACAACATGAACTATTATTGTAAAAATTTTCATCAGTATTTGCAAAGCTTACTATCTCTCTATGTAGTAACTATCAATAATGATTCAACAATAACTATTGCTATAATAAGTCTTTCAACCAGTATTTTTGTAAAATTCACTACTCATATAGTAACTTATAAAAGATTTAACAAATACCCCAACTATTGCTGTGATAGGAATTGATAATAATATACCTGTAAATCCAATTTGTGACCCACACGTTATCATTCCAATAATTATCCATATAGGATGTATATCTATACTCTTTCCTATTAATAGTGGAGTAATGATATTCGACTCAACTAACTGCCCCACAATAAACATTCCTAATACTATGCTACATACTGTCCAACTATTAAATTGTAACATTGTTATAACAAAACTTAATAATACACATGAAATGGGTCCAACATATGGAATAAAAGTCATAGCTCCTGATATGAATCCTATAATTAAAAAATATTTTAACTTTATCAAACTCAAGCATATTGTATAGTATATGCCCATAATGAAACACACACTTAACTGACCTCTAATGTAAGCTGAAATTATTTTGTCTATTCTCTCTGTATAGAGCTTAGCAACACTTTGATATTTTACAGGAATCAGTGAATTCGAATATTTAACAATTGATGGCCAATTACATAATATATAGAACAACAATATAGGAGTAATCAATATGATAGACACTGTATAACTTATACTTATACTAGAGTTTATTGCACCAAACAATATATTATCCAGACTTTTCAGTATACTTACTAAAACACCAATAAAAGGTTTTATATTTTCATAACTCAACAAATTCTCAAAAGACAACTGCGATAACCTCATTACATTAGACACCTCTTCATATTCAACTATATTATATTTTTGAAGAAAAGCAGTTATACTATCTTTGTGAATTAATGGTATTCTCTCTATAAGAAATCTTACAAGCGATAGTAATTGCGAATAAGCAATAGGTATAAAACTAATCAAAAACGCTATAATTATACACACAGAAGACAGTAAAATTACAGCAACAGAAAACTGACGCGATAATCCTATATTCTGCAACTTGTTTACCAATGGATTGAGTAAATAAGCCATTATTATAGCACTACAACATGGAGCAAATACAGGTTTAATAATAAAAATTGCAAGTATAATTATTAGAATAATAACACTACGTGTTACATACTTATCAATCAGCTTACAAAGTTGATCACTCATCAGCTTAAGCATATAAATTTTTTTACATTATACTATTTTAGAATTTTTTGCATAGATATATATTCAACTTAACACAACTTAGCCTAATTATTTAATAAAAAGGTAACTACATCAAGTTACTTAATGCTTTTAACAATTGACGAAAATACCTTTTGTCATATCTCATACATAAGAGAAAAATTTACTTTCTTATAGTTTTATAACAATTTTACTATTACTCAGGAGAAGTTACATAACAAACTATAAATCACATCAGTTTAACTATTGTACAACTCAGTATTATCCACGCTTGTAATAACTTTAATAAATATGTGCTACAACTTACTTCTGTTATAACTTGTGTAAAAAATAATAAACAAGATATCTTTACAAACATAGGAAACATTGACTATATTAGCTCTTTATAAAAATCGTAGCATACTATTTTTAGTAATATGTTCACCTTAATTACTATCTAAACTTACATTGATTTATTAAACCAAGTATAACTTGTGTAAATTCTATTATTTATAACATTTCAGTTTACATTTAGATATCAACTAAATGTGTGTTCTATGATGGATCATACCAAAATATAATTGAGTTTAATAAAGTTAAAATATTTTTACAGAATTTATATTAGGAGTAATGACCCTTATACAATTACCTATACAAATATAACAACACACTACAATCTATTAACTACAGATTTACATTAACTCAATTATTGTTCAACAAAACAATTATTTTTTAGAACTGACCAGACTTATACTAAGCTATTAACTCAACAACTCAGTCGCGAAATAAAACTCTCAACTTACTTTGGTGCCCATGGGGAGACTTGAACTCCCACGACCTTACGGTCAACGGATTTTAAGTCCGCAGCGTCTACCGATTCCGCCACGTGGGCGCTACAGATTATCTAGAGTAAAACTCTATAACTAAATTAACTTCCATAGTAGCTGGATATGGAATTTCACAATATTTAGGTACTCTTAAATATCTCACTGACTTCTCCTGAGTATCAACTTCCAAATAATCAGGTACTTTATGCTCCTGAGATTGTATCGCAGCAATCACTGCAGGTAAATTCTTTGCCTTCTCTTTAAGTGTAACTACATCACCTACTTTCACAATATAACTCGATATGTTTACTGTCTTACCGTTAACCAAAACATGTTTATGAGATATTAGTTGCCTTGCGGAAAAAATAGTAGGTACAAGCCCAGAATTATACAGAACACTTGATAATCTAGATTCTAATAGTCCAACAAAATTATCACCAGTATCGCCCCTTTTCTTATACGCTTTCAAGAAAACATTGCGCATCTGTTTACTACTTATAGCATAATAAAACTTAAACTTCTTATGCGCTGCAAACTGCTTACCAAAATCAGATGGTTTTTTATAACCCATATTACCATGCTGACCAGGCGGATAATTCCTTGTATTAAATGGATCCTTAGATCTTCCCCAAAGGCTTACACCTAATCTACGACTTGCTCTATATTTTCTTTGTATTGCCATATATCCTTATTGATAATCAAACTAAAACGTATATAAAAATATTAAAAAAATACTCTTAACATAACATAACACAAACACATAAACTTTGCAAAATACAAAACTGTGTGAACTTTAGTATCATAGCTTTATCAATACATGTCAATTTATTTTTATGAATTTATTACCGCAACATACCCATTAAAGAATATTGTAAATGAAATAAATCTATTGAACAACATTACCTACACACACATTCAATTAACAGATTTATCACATTTCTACAATCTACACTTATAGATCACTAGACTATAATAATAAAACCACATTTTTGTCAAGAATATATACGTAAATTTACTAGCATGGTAGTATCAACAATATTACTATTATAACAAATAATAAACTCACAAATTGGTAATTAATAAATGCAACTAACATTATTTGATCTTAAAGATAGTTACTCATATCACTATCATGACTACATACTGTTAGAGCAAAATAAAGCAACATATAACATGTTAATGAACCAAGAATGGAATTCTTTTATTTTATATGGAAAATCAGGCTCAGGAAAAACTCACCTTGCACATATATGGCAAAAACTTAAAAATGCTATTTTTATTGATCAATATCTAACCAATACTAAAGAAGACATAGGGAATATAATATTAAATCATAACGCCTTCATTATAGAAAACATAGAAAATATAGACAATGAACTATCTATATTACATTACTACAATTATATAAAAGAAAATAAAAAGCTACTACTCATGACTTCTTCTATAGCTCCTAGATTGCTCAACTACCACATAAAAGATTTAAAATCTCGTATACTACATACTATGAGTGCAAAATTAGCAAATCCAGATGAAGAACTATTAAAAATTATGCTCATAAAATTATTTGCTGACAAACAAATACACATAGAATTAAAAGTTATAAACTACATACTCAATAATACAGAACGCTCTTTTCAAAATTTAAGCAATATAGTAAAATGCATAGATAGAAATTTACCTTACTATAACAATGGCGTTACTATCCCTTTCGTAAAATCTATAATAGAGAAACATGACTGAACATCAATACAAAGGCAAAGTACTAACAATAGCTGGATCTGACTCTTCTGGTGGCGCTGGTATTCAAGCAGACATCAAAACTATTTCATCACTAGGTTGCTATGCAGCAAGTTGTATCACATCAGTCACAGCACAAAACACTTCCAAAGTTTATAATGTATATAACATACCACAACATATTATTCAGCAACAGATAGAAGTTGTTTTATCTGATATCAACATAGATGCAATTAAAATTGGGATGCTACCCTCTTCTGAAGCAATCATAGCAGTAGCACAATCTTTACCACACATTCCTATCGTTGTAGACCCAGTAATGATATCAACATCAAATTGCAGATTAATGGACAATAGTGCAATTTCTGATTTTATAAAACACATAATTCACAAAACAACAATCATTACACCAAATATCACAGAAGCAGAAGTTCTAACTCACACTAAAATTACCAACCAAAATGACATGATAAAAGCAAGTCAAACAATCAAGTCACTTGGAGCAAAATATGTTTTAATTAAAGGCGGGCATATCAATCAAGAGATTATAAATAATATTTTACTGACAGAAGACAATCAAATTTTGAACTTTCCACATCAAAGAATTTTTGATGGTGAATTACACGGTACAGGTTGTACTTTATCTTCAGCTATTGCAAGTTTTATATCACAAAAAATTTCAGTACAAGAAAGTGTAAACTTAGCTATCCAATATATTCTTAAAACCATCAAAACAGTTCCACAAATAGGAAAAGGAAATAATCCTGTCTTTCACAATTACAATGTAATAAACCCTATCTTTTAATAAAATCTATATTTTCTATTTTAGTTACTCACATTATAAATTTATGATTCAAATTCAATGTAACTTTGTATTGTAATTATACATACATTTTAATTAATAAATTGCAACAAACGTATTTGTAAACAACAATATATCTTGTGAGAACATCATAAGGCGACCAACCACTTAGTGATACTACCTTTAATATTCTTATAAGCTCCAAATTATAACATAATAAATTTAAGAAATAAAACCCATTAGAATAAACAACAACATTATATTGGAATGTATGATGTTTCTATCAACGAACTACTGTACAGCTTTAGTATGTGCTTTTTTGTGCTTAGTTAACTCTTTACTTATATCTTCTTTCGTACCACACATAATTTGCGAATCAAGATCCTCACCAATTTTTCTTACTTCTTCTAAATCACGACGACTCATCTTTTTCTTTTGCTTTTGATCACCTTCTCCTTTCTGCTGCTCTTCGATATCTTGCGCGTGTTCTACAATCAAACCATCATCTGTTCTTACATTTTGCCTCAAAGCGTCAGCATCCCCAGTCACTCTAGCTTTAAGTAACATACAATCTTTTGCAAAAGATAAACAAGAACCTTTTACATCTACAATCACAGATTTAGCAGGTTTAACAATAGCAGCAAATCCTGCAGTAACTGGTAAACAGGACATATTCTCGTTATGTACACCATTTGCTATTGCGCTAGGTACTCTAATCATAGCCTCAGAAAAATCAGCAGCATTTTTTACAACACAAGAAGAGCATCTTAAGCTATTTGCTATCATAGATAATAAAAATATACAGCATGTTCTAAAATATGGTCTACCACCACCTGTTACAACCCCAGAACTTTGATGAATTATATCTCTATCTATATTTTTAGACAGAAATCCAACAATTTTTTCACAACACAAACCAGCACCAGCTAATACTGAAGCTGCTAATCTACCAGCACACCCAACTGTCAACCCAGATAAATTCAACGGTAACATAAGAAAGGATAGTAACCAATCTCGTTGCCCAGTCTCCTGATTAACAATAGAAAAAGAAAAAGGATAAATGTTGCTATGTTGAACACTTAACATTACTTTTCTATCACCTCCACTAGATACTGGATCAACAACACTATTACCATCACAAGCTATAACCAGCACCTTATTTCTTTCTGTTTTACCTTCAAAATCTTTATAATTATCATCAGCAGTATTTATAGCAAACAATCTATGTCCTTGCACATTATAAATTGGACCTCCGTCTGGAGATTTTAATGGGGTAATTGGGTATTGTTTTCCTTGATATATTAAACTATTTCCTCGAACTTCTAACCCTTTTCCATGACATTTACTAGATACATATTTACATGTTTGATTTCTATGCAGTGCTGGAAATCGTGCTGTGCAAGTTACTGCTTGGTTAGTACCAAAAATAGGTAAGACACGAAGTAATGGGATAATACCAACATTACCGTATACTTTACGCAGTATACCAAAAACTTTTAAACCATTAGATGGTATTACTCTAATGCCACGCCTAACACCATTAAAAAAATTACCTAACATACTTAGTCAACACTAACTATAAAATACAAATATTCACTACATTATACAATATAACAGTAAAAAAATTAATATTAAGAATATTATAATATACAGAGCCAGATATAAATATCTTATATAAAAATAGATTTACCAACGACAAAACATTAAGTTTATAGTATACAGAAAAAAGAAAAAAATTATTAATTAAAAAACTTTATATTATTAATAAATTACAGACAACAAACGTGATTAATACACAAATAACTTATTATACAAAACTATAAACACCAAAAACAATACTGTTAAAACTGCAATCCCTTTAATAACAAGGAATAACGATGCCCTTAATACAGCAGAATGTATATAGTCTTCTAATATAACTTGTATACCCAAGACTCCATGATAAAACGCAAAAACAAAAAAGCATAATAAAATAATAAAATCAGTTATACCTATACTAGAAAAACATAAATGAAGATCTGGTAAAGACTTGAATATTAAAGAAACAACAGCAACAAACTTAAACAAAAACCATATGGAAAGAGGGAGTAAAACAAAAGCTGTAGCTCTTTGAATCAACCAATGATAAACTGAATGACTAGCCATAATACTATACCATCAACTCAGGAATAAACTATAAAGTATAAAAGAAGAGATTATGCATAAACACACAACAATTATACCAGTAATCTTCACTGCAGATTTAGTCAAACAGAATCCTAAATCCCATAACAAATGCCTTATACCATTTAAATAATGATAGGAAAATATATTTAACCATATAAACGCAATCAACTTGAAAGAATACAATGATAAATAAGAAGCATAGAAAAAATTATAAGTCTCATATACAACTTCAGGAAATAAAAAAGCAGCAATAATACTCCATGAAATTACAAATAGACCTACAAACAACAACATGCCAGTAAATCTATGCATAATAGATAGCTTATATACAACCTTATATATTTGCAAATGTGGAGATAGAGGCCTAACTTTCGACATTATCAAATTAAAAAAAATGAAACAAACTTTAAAGAAACTTATAATTAACTACAAGAATAAATACAATATAACACTTAAATATTAAGCTAAGACAATAAAAATAAAATAGAAAGAAAGACGGCGTAGCACCTTATCCAAACATTACTAAAAAATAATATAAGATAAGAAAGCCTAAAAGGAGGTAATCCAGCCGCAGGTTCACCTACAGCTACCTTGTTACGACTTCACCCTAGTCACTAACCCAACCTTAAATGGCTGCTTCCTTGCGGTTAGCACACCAGCTTCGAGTTAAGCCAATTCCCATGGCGTGACGGGCAGTGTGTACAAGACCCGAGAACGTATTCACCGTGGCGTGATGATCCACGATTACTAGCGATTCCGACTTCATGCTCTCGAGTTGCAGAGAACAATCCGAACTGAGACAACTTTTATGGATTAGCTAAACCTTGCGGTCTCGCAACCTATTGTAGTTGCCATTGTAGCACGTGTGTAGCCCACCTTATAAGGGCCGTGCTGATTTGACATCATCCCCACCTTCCTCCAGTTTATCACTGGCAGTTTCCTTAGAGTGCCCAGCATTACCTGTTGGTAACTAAGAATGAGGGTTGCGCTCGTTGCGGGACTTAACCCAACATCTCACGACACGAGCTGACGACAACCATGCAGCACCTGTGTAAGGTCCAGCCGAACTGACTCCCCCTGTTAGGAGGGATACGACCTTCATGTCAAAAAGTGGTAAGGTTTTTCGCGTAGCATCGAATTAAACCACATGCTCCACCGCTTGTGCGGGTCCCCGTCAATTCCTTTGAGTTTTAGTCTTGCGACCGTAGTCCCCAGGCGGAGTGCTTAACGCGTTAGCTACAATACAAAGATAAAATCCTCACATTTAGCACTCATCGTTTACAGCGTGGACTACCAGGGTATCTAATCCTGTTTGCTCCCCACGCTTTCGCACCTCAGTGTCAGTATCGAACCAGATAGCCGCCTTCGCAACTGGTGTTCCTCCTAATATCTACGAATTTCACCTCTACACTAGGAATTCCGCTATCCTCTTTCGACCTCTAGTCTAGCAGTATTAAAAGCCGCTCCAAAGTTAAGCTTTGGTATTTCACTTTTAACTTACTAGTCCACCTACGTGCCCTTTACGCCCAATAATTCCGAACAACGCTTGCCCCCTCCGTATTACCGCGGCTGCTGGCACAGAGTTTGCCGGGACTTCTTCTATAGGTACCGTCATTATCTTCCCTATTGAAAGAGTTTTACAACCCGAAGGCCTTCTTCACTCACGCGGCATAGCTGGATCAGGCTTTCGCCCATTGTCCAATATTCCCCACTGCTGCCTCCCGTAGGAGTCTGGACCGTATCTCAGTTCCAGTGTGGCTGATCGTCCTCTCAGACCAGCTATAGATCATAGCCTTGGTAAGCCATTACCTTACCAACTAGCTAATCTAACGTAGGCTCATCTAATAGCGATAAATCTTTCCCCCGCGGGGATTATACAGTATTACCCATCATTTCTAATGGCTATTCCGTACTACTAGGTAGATTCCTACGCATTACTCACCCGTCTGCCACTAACAATTGCCTATAGCCAAAAGCTATAAATAATTGTCCGTTCGACTTGCATGTGTTAGGCTTGCCGCCAGCGTTCGTTCTGAGCCAGGATCAAACTCTCAAGTTTGACAAAGCCATATATATTATGGCTTGGACTCATGCAAACAAACAAATAAAATACTTTGATGCACGATAAAATAAATTAGCTATTATGCATCGCCGCCTTTATTTCTATTCTATAAATTCCAACTATTCAAACAACTTCATCATCTATGACATTTAGCCATAGGTTGAATTATCAATTAATATACATTCAATGTCAATACATTTTTTAACATTAATTTTAAAATAAAAAATTATATGATCTTAATACCAGCTCCATGCTTATTAAATAACTCAATAATTGAAAGCAAATCTCTTGTTTTTCTAATATTTTTTATTTTTATAACATTATTAGAAATCATACCTATGACTAAAAACAATATTGTAATTTTAAAATCGTAACATGCGTCTACTAGATTCCAATCTAAAACATTATCAGAGCAACCGTAAATAATTAAACTATTTCCTTCTACATCTATTCTGATTCCACCTTTTACTAATTCATTTATCACAGTTTTCAATCTCTTATCCATAAGTATATGATCTAACATATTGCTTAAAACTGTTATCCCATCAGCATACACAGCTATTATCACAATAAATAAATATTCATCAATATCAAAGTCATTATTATGTAAACACCTAATGCCTTGTAAAACACTACCTTTAATCAAAAGATCCGCAACTTTTTCCCCAATTGCATTGTTTCTATGATTAACAAAAAAAAGATTACCTCCCATTTCTATCAAAACTCTATGAAAATTTTTTATTCTATCAGTAAGTAATACATTTAATATGCTAATCTCTGATTCTTTTAAAATTAGAGCTACAGCTATAAAAGATAACATACAAAAAAAATCATTGGGAATACACACATCTTTAGAGTACAATTCCCGTTGACCAGATATACTAATTACATAATTCCTATCTACAAAGCACTCTACCTCTGCATTAAGATATTGAAGTGCAGGTATAATACTATCCTTACCAGTAGTACTAATTATAGTTGTAGTACCAAAAGTATTCAACGCAGCAAATATCATTGCTATTTTTGTTCCATCATCTTTAGCTGTATACCTTATAGGCAACATATCTATACATCCAACTAAAGCAACTGGCAATTTATTATCATTTGCAATAAATCTAGCACCCATTAATAATAATGGTTTTATTACTGTATTAATACTACTATCTCCACACAAAAAAGATGTAAAAGGACAATTAGCTAAGCAGCCCATAATCATATAAATAGCTGGATTATTCAAATACAATGCATCCTTTGGACAAAGAAACCCTCCTACACCCATTCCTTCAATAGTACAAACTTTACTATTTTTGTTATATTTAATTTTAATGCCAAGCAAATTCAAAGATTTTATGGTTAACATTATATCATCATTAAATACAATGTCATAAATCTTAGTCACACCTATTACTTGAGACGCCAACACTAAAGTTGCATGTGACATTAAATTATCTTTTAGCATATCTACATGACCACATATGTGGTATATTTTCTCAGATATCAGCACCATAAACATCGACCTATTATCGAGATATAACTTAGTAGAATATAACAATCATCACATTCATTAATTTAATATTCCAATAATATCAGAATACACAAGAGTACTAGAGATATCATCAACACCACTAGATACTACTAAAATGTCAACAACACTAAACAAATTAGTCAATTGAACGTAACCCTACACACTTATTTAATCATTAATATGAGAAAGTACCAACATTTATAATTACATAATTATCAGCATTCAATATAATTAGTCAACTATATCCCAATAAAAATTCTTTAACAAAATCACCAATAAATTCAAATATACTTATTTAAAAACTACTGAAGATTTTTATATAATCAAATACTAAATTGTCTTTATTCTAGATCAACAAATTGGAACAAAACTAAACTGGAATGCTATTAACTTCAATATCCCTTACCCAACTTAATTTGAAAATTTGCATAAAAATTAAAGGAGTAATTAAAAAGCTATTCGGTAATTGAATTGTCACATGATCATCAGGCAGCAGCACATCAATCAATACAATAGTAGAACCATTATCCTTCAATAAACTTGATAACTCTTTTATTATAACACTGTCTTCAACACTGACATATATAACCATACTCTTGATAATAGAAGATATTTTACTTTCAAAGCTATATATATTCTTACCAAGCAATCTTGCTGCAGTGCTATAAAAATCATTATCCATTTCAATAATAACAGGCGCACCACTGGTAAATAAATCTTTATTGTCTTCTATTACACTCCCGTTATAAAAAGCTATTTCATGAATATTATAAGGATCAGAAAGAGTCACAACTGCAAATTTATCCCTAGTTGCAGAACGTACTTTAACATTAGAAATTATCCCCACAATTTTATTATTATAAGCAGACCTATCATCATAGCTAATAAATCCTATATTCAACTTTTCCAAAAGACATTTATAATTTTCCATAGGATGATGATTAAGATAAAACCCTATAGAAGAAAATTCATTATCTAACTTCTCTTCTCTAACCCAATCATCAGTCTCTGATAATTTATAATGAGTTCTATCAGTAAATAAACTGAACTGATTAAAATTAGCATTGTATTTATTATATTCAATAATGTCTAAGAACAGAAAAACTGACTCAAAAAGCTGTTTTCTATTGCTATGAATACTATCCAGCACTCCAGCTTTAATAATACTTTCTAGTATTCTCTTATGTACACATTTAGTACTTACCCTATCAATAAAATCCCATATATCTTTATAGGCAACATCATCTACTATTTCTTTTGCTGAATGTTGTCCCACATTTTTAAGAGCTCCAAGAGCATATCTAATAGATGACGACCCTTCAATAGTAAAGAATACTTTGGAAGTATTAATATCCGGTGGCAATATCTTTATACCATGCAACTTTGCTTGATGACATAACATCTCTAACTTATCTTTATCTGTTATATCTAAATTCATAGAAGCAGTAAAAAACTCTAATGTATAATTAGCTTTTAAATAAGCAGTCTGATAACTAATTAACGCATAAGCTGCAGCATGAGATTTATTAAATCCATAACCTGCAAACTTTGCCACCAGATCAAAAATATAGCTTGCCTTTTCTTCTTCTATTCCATTACTAATAGCACCATTTATAAATGCTCTACGTTGATTATCCATTTCCTCTTTGATTTTCTTACCCATCGCACGTCTTAACAAATCCGCTTCACCTAAACTATATCCAGCCATGATCTTAGCAATTTCCATGACCTGTTCTTGGTAAATGATAACACCAAAAGTCTCTTTAAGAACATCTTCAAGAATTGGATGTATATAATCTGGCTTTTCAAACCCATGTTTACGCGCTATATATATAGATATGTTATCCATAGGACCTGGCCTATAGAGAGAAATTAACGCAATAATATCATTTATATTATCTGGTTTCAGCTTACTAATTACTTCTCTCATACCAGAACTTTCAAGCTGAAATACACCAACAGAATTACCTGCAGATAACATTTCATATGTTTTTTTATCATTTAAAGGAATACGTGATATATCAACATTTTGGCCTCCTCTATTTACCAAATGACAAATTTGATTTATAACAGTTAATGTACGTAATCCTAAAAAATCAAATTTAACTAATCCAGCCTTTTCAGTATATTTCATATTATACTGAGTAATAGGAAGAAAAGACACATTATCATAATATAAAGGTAGCAACTCCTCTAACTTTCTATCACAAATTACAATACCTGCAGCATGTATCGAAACATGACGATAAAGTCCTTCAAGCTTTAACGATATTTCTAATAATTTAGCAACTGTCTCATCACCATCACGTTCCTTTTGTAAATTCTTATCCATCTCTATCGCTTCAGATAAAGTAACAGGCCTAACTGGGTTATGAGGAATCATCTTGCAGATTCTATCTACTTGAAAATAAGGCATTTGCATAACTCTACCAACATCACGGAGCACAGCCTTAGCCTGCAATTTACCAAAAGTTATAATATGAGCAACATAACCATACTTTTTTCTTACATACTCTATAACGTGATCTCTACCTTCCTGACAAAAATCAATATCAAAGTCTGGCATTGAAATACGATCAGGATTTAAAAATCTTTCAAAAATTAAACCAAATTCTATAGGATCAAGATCAGTAATTTGCAAAGACCAAGCAACAAGAGAACCAGCTCCAGAACCCCTACCAGGACCTACCATTATATCATTCCTTTTACTCCAGCATATAAAATCCGATACTATTAAGAAGTATCCTGCATAATCCATTGAAATAATAATATCTAATTCATAATGCAATCTTTCATAATACTTAGATGTTTGTTCCTCAGACAAATTGCTATCTTTCAAACGACTATTTAAACCATCAATTGCTTGGCTTATTAATTCTTGACTTTCATTTCTACCGCTTGAACAAGGAAAATGAGGCAACATTGGTTTCCTGATTTCTGGCATAAAAGAACAACGTTGGGCTATCAATACAGTATTAGAAATTGCCTCAGGGATATCCACAAATAACTCATGCATCTCATCAGAAGACTTAAAATAATGCTCTTTTGTAAACATTTTTCTATCTTCTTGAGCAATATAATTACCACCTGATATGCAAGATAACACATCATGAGCTAAAAAATCTTCTCTCCTTGCAAACAGCACATCATTTGTTGCAACTAATGGGACATCCTTTTCATAAGCAAATTTAATAAGTGTTTTTTCTATTAGCTTTTCTTCCTCAATATTATGACGCTGAAGTTCAACATAAAGATTATCTTTAAAAGCAAGCAATAATTTATCTATAATGCCATAGTCAATTACATTTCCCAATAAAAGTTGAGCTAAAAACCCATCGTGTCCTCCTGTGAGAATGATAATTCCATCTTTCAGGTCAATAAGTGTGTTTAAATCGATTCTATTAATTTTACTGGACTGATCATTTCTAAATGAATTACTAATAAGATTAACAACATTGTTGTACCCAACTTGATTTTTAACCAATAATATTAGTTCTCCAATATTATCACCATTATAACTTACCATTATATTACAACCTATAATAGGCTGTATACCTGAATTAGAAGCACAATCAGAAAATTCCAAAGACCCAAACAAATTACCTGAATCTGTCAATGCTAATGCAGGCATATTATGTTGCACACATAAGTTCACTAAAGACTCTATTTTTACCATCCCATGAAGCAATGAGTAATCACTATGAGATCTAAGATGAACAAATATTTGACTCATAATTACCAATTAACAAGCAATTTACTACACAGAATGATACACAATTCAGTGAAAGCTATAATTTATATTGCATACCATGCTATACTTATAATAGATAGATATACAATAATAATTCACAACAACAAACCAAAAAGCAATTTTAGTAATAAAAATGATTGCAACAAAAATGTGATAAATTGCTTGCTGATGATTTCAAATGATTATTAATTAAATATTACTAACACACTAACCCCCATACTCAAGTACTTATATGTAACTTGATACAATCAATAAATTACTGAACATTTAAAAACAACAATAATGTTATATTTGTTAACTATAATTACGCAATATAAAATTTAGAAACAATTTTCACTGATAAAAAAGAACCGTCTGGTATTTAACTTCAACAAACTAGTTATTTAGCTGATAACATTCACAAGTTAATCTAATAAATCACATACCATTTCCACAAGTATTTACCAAACCTAAGAAACTTTAATATTTAAGCAAATATCACTTAAGCCATAGTAGAAATAAAAAAGCTACTATTTATCATAACCTAAAGATTTTGATAAACAGTAGCAAAATTTTTTATTTTTCACACTCACATTCTGTTTCTCCAGGATCACACTGCGGTGTTAAAGTAGAATAGAAAGTCAAAATAGCATTATCCTTAGCTACAAACGTATAATCTACACCATCATTTTTATAAAGACATTTTTTTAAAACATCACCACCTAATTCTCTGTGTTTAGAAAACGCTTTATAAGCCTTTGTAGCATTTAATATAATCTCATCAGCATGTAAAAAATCACACCCTTTTCTAGGATCAATAACTAAGTAATTGTTAGGATTTCTAAATATTACTCCAATTGTATAAACTTTATCACTTACTTCATCAACTACAGCACTATCATAGTGTCTACCAGCCCAATGATTCTCTTGAGCTTGAATATAACGTCCAAAAAAATGCATACCACCTAATTTAAGAATATCAGGCTGTCCACACATAATATGAGCAAAAGCTTGTTGATCAAACCATAATTTTGTTAGCTCATCTTTAAACTGAGCAAGATCTGCATTAGGAGTAAATACCTCATGATTTAAATCTTCATAAAGTTTCTCAACATATTCCTTATACTCAGCATTATCTAACATCACTTTAAAAAGATCTGCTCTAGGAGTATTAATCCAATTGCCACAAACATTTAAAACAGCTCTATCAAACTTATTCAGCTCAGGAACAACAGGCAAATCACAATCATTATCACCGTCTTTATCCATATTAAAAAAAGGATTCATGATAGATTGATTTCTTAAACATTTATAAGAATTTTTTACATCATCCTGATTTTTTAAAACCTCAAGAGGTGGGTAAACATCCGAACAAGCCATTAAACTAAATGGTAAAAAAATTACCAATAAACATACATATTTACAAAAATTCATAACATTACCTTCACATTTATCTACAAAACTACAAGCGTTTGTTGTATTTCAACTATACAAATCAGTATAACTGCTAATCATTTTATTAGAGACAATCTATTTACTTTAATATCATAAATCACAGCATATTTTGTCAAAGATGCCATAATATTAGATTTACATACTAATAATATATGCAACATTGAAATAACACGCAAAAGCACAATTTTAATAAAAGCATTATACTAAAACTTTATATTAAGAATAAAAAACTCATATATAATATAAAAAAGTAAACTATCACTCATTATAAAATTAACTAATTAATACTATATTTAGAATCCTTAAAATTCAAAGAATAAAAAATCCTTAAGAAATAACTTTCTTAATGTCACACTAAAACTCTACTGTCTCTCCTTACAGAAAATTACAATAGGTTGTTTTAGCATAGTAATATAATCAGTATTCAAATTTCAGTACTCTAAAACTTTGCACTTTAAAATCAAGCTAAAATTTACTGCTACATAATTACATACAATTCATAATGTATATATAACATGCAGCAGTAATAAAACAATTATTCTACATTATCTGATACAAGCACATTCTGTTTGACCTCTTGTACAAGTTGGGTTGAAAGCCGCAAAAAATGTAACAATAGAGTTTTTACGTGCTACAAACACATAATTTACATCTTCATTATCATAAATACATCTTCCATTTGCTCTTTCTACTAATTGCGAATTTTTAGATAGTCCCTTGTAAGCCTTAGTAGCATGTAATATGATTTCATTAGCGTGTAAGAGATCATAGCTTTTTTTAGGATCAACTGTTAATTGACCTCTAGAATTTTTAAACGCAACTCCAATTAAAAATACTTTATCACTAACTTCATCCATCAGATCGTCATCATAATACCTACCAACCCACTGATTTTTCTGAGCTTGCAAGTAACGTCCAAAAAAATGCATCCCACCTAATCTACCACGTCTAGGTTGTCCACACATTATATGAGTAAACCCATGATTATTGAACCATAATTCTGTTAATTCTTTTTTAAATGTATCAAGATCTGCATTTGGAGTAAACACTTGATGATCTAAGCCTTCATATATTTCATCAATATAATTTTTATATTCTTTTTTATCCAATAGATTCCTAAAATCTTCTCTCTTTGGAGTACTACCCCAATCACCACAAATATCCAATACAGCTTTATCAAATTTATTAAGCATAGGTGCAACAGGCAAGTCATTACATTTGTCGTATTTACCAGCCTTAAAAAAAGGATTTATCCCAGATGGATTCTGAGTACACTGATCAGGAGTTTCAACAGGCTGACATGCTATCAAATTGAAAGGTAATAGCAAAAAGCAAAAATAAATAAATTTATAAAATTTCATAACATTATTCCTCAAATAATAAAAAATTCACAATATATCAATTCATAAACATATTAGATAAAAAACTTCAACTTGTATACTAAATTAAGAATTATTTAGTAATGATGTTTATAATTTTATTAATAAATTAATCTATTAATACACACGCCATCCCACATTTTAAAGTTTTTGTTAATATTAAGTACTTACTTACTGAGTTTTTATTCTTACAACAAAACACAACCTAGAAAAAATGTTATAATGTATTAAAGTCAGTATTGTAGGAACCAATGGATATCATTCAAAAAATAGAAAATAAAATTATATCTGCACTAAATGTATTT
Organism: Ehrlichia minasensis; assembly: GCF_004181775.1. Lineage (NCBI taxonomy): Bacteria > Pseudomonadati > Pseudomonadota > Alphaproteobacteria > Rickettsiales > Anaplasmataceae > Ehrlichia > Ehrlichia minasensis. The sequence goes on along the minus strand of NZ_QOHL01000005.1, from coordinate 1,083 downwards.
AAGATTGAAATAATAGACGAATCATCAAAACATCATGGACATAACTTTCATTCTATTTCCAATATTTCACATTTAAAAATACAAGTAGTATCTGATGATTTTTTAAAAACAAGTAAAATCAATCGACACAAAAGACTACACAAGATCTTAGAAGAAGAAATAAAGCTAACACATTCAATTTCATTTTCACTTTATACAAAAGCAGAGTATCAGAAACTATTTTCTTCTATAACAAAATAACCTACTATTCATATATATAGTCAAAAATGAAAAAGATAGTATTATACTTACTTGATCAATCTCTATAACCCTATTATAATCAAGTATCTAAGTATACTAATATACACAATGTGAAATTTAAGTGCTTTAAAATAAACCAAAGGCAACACTAATAGTTAACAGGGTATCATACAAAGATTTAAAAGCACTTAATTAGTATATGTAAATTTTATTCTTTTAAAATAAATTTAAGCGTATTATCCATACTAAAATTACTAAGACATATTCAATATACTAGTACTTACATTGTTAATCTTTTAAACTTAAGTTAAACTACACTTAAGCACATTAGAGAATTAAACAATATAACTATTTCCAGAATAATTCACCAACATTTCTAACATATATATAACACTACAAAAATAGAAAACATACCAATTTCTAGGTACACTACTTTAAAATTTCCTTCTGAAATACCACACAAGCTGTAGAAAAATAACCATTTATATTCTAATTATTTGACAAGAAACTTACAAATATTTCTAATCATCAGTTTTATATATTCAACACGTGGATATTATATTCCTAGCACTTCAATGACACTACTAACACTCTACCTACACATGATGCTATAGCACATAAATGAAAGCATACTAATTTTTATGGTACACTAACTTAACATTTCCTTACTAAATAACTATGCAAGTTCCAGAAAAACAACTATTATATTCAATATTTGAAAAAACCTACAAATATTTCTAATCATCAATTTTATATATTCAACACTTGGATATTATATTCCTAGCACTTCAATGACACTACTAACACTCTACCTACACATGATGCTATAGCACATAAATGAAA
>NZ_QOHL01000044.1:0-3096 GCF_004181775.1 Ehrlichia minasensis | reverse complement strand
ACAAACCATATTTGTTATAATTTAAGTATAAAAACTTAAACAACAAAACTTTCATTATCAATTAATTAAAATGATAGAAGCTTTTAACCGATACTACCCTTTACACACCCATCTTTTTATTACTAATTTTCACATTTGCTATAAAATACATAATAAAAATATACACTAGCATGATACGCTCTGTAATATTTTTAAACAAAAACAAACTATATATTTTTCATTGCAATATATTGTAATAGAGTACAAATAATCTTCTTATATGTAAAACATTTTGAAATTTACATAACAACATACTTAATGCAGTGTTAACGTCTAAAGTGAAAGTGATGTGGATCAATTTGTGGTTGCAAGAAGTGCTGATGACACTCTATAATTTTTCATTATTACTATCACTAACAATACTTTCTACAACTATTTTCTCGTGCTATTTTTTACATTTTATAAATTGTTAATCTACTACATATCAACCAGCAAATTTTCAGGTTGTTTATGTATCACCACCTTCTATAATTACTATTACAATTAGGAATTCTTTTTTATAACTTGAGGATGAAAATTTTTGTAATGGTCAATGACGCTTTTATGATCTAAATGAGTATAAATTTGTGTAGTTGATAAATTAGCATGACCTAATAATTCTTGTATGGATCTAATATCTGCACCACCTAACAACAAATGCGTAGCAAAACTATGACGAAATACATGTGGAGTAGTAGTATCAGGCAAGCCTATTTTCTTACAAATTCTCTTTATCCTATTTGCAAAATAAGTTCTTCCAAGTTTTTTACCATTAACACCTACAAAAATGTATCCATTATCAACTGAACTCAATCTTGTATGATATGGACAAGACTTTATATATTCATCTAAGCTGCTACGCACTACAGGTAAAATAGGCAATATCCTTTCTTTATTGCCCTTACCAGTAACTAAAACTTCCCCTCTTCCAATATCTTGAAATTTTAAGCCCACTGCTTCACTGATTCTTAAGCCACATCCATAAAGAAGCATAATTATTGCAAAATCACGTTTAAACACCCAATCACCGTGTAAACTATAATAATTCGCTATATTTTCAATATGAGACTGAACTAATGTTTTAGGCAAGGCACTTTTAAGTCTTGGTCTAGATAAACAAAATATTGATTGGTTACCTACATCATAAGTACGTGACAAATACCTAAAAAAGTTTTTCAATGCCGATAAAGATCTTGCATTTGTTACAGCCTCTACATTAGCCTGATATCTCAACGTAAACCACTTCCTTAAATCTGTAACTTTAACATTTACAACATCTTCTAGAGTAACAGGACGTAAAATACACACATATAAAAACTCAAGAAACTTATTAACATCTCTTACATAAGCATCAACTGTATTGATTGAATATCTTTTTTCTTTTTCTAGCCAAGACACCCATTTATTTATAATAATATAAAGCTTTTCATCTTTCATACGTCAACAATACAAAAATCTTAATGCATAGTATCATATAACCCATAAAAAAACATTCACGTGGACACCACTTTCATAAAAATTATCTCTACTAATACCTTTCTCTACTAATACTTTAAAGTCTATTACTAGTCCCACACCATATTAATTCAGTTCTTAACACTATATAATATATAATATATAATCTCATCCATCTAAGTTCTTTATAAGTAAACAAAAATGAAAATAACTATTTTAGGTGCAGGATCATTTGGAACAGCAATCGCAATTGCGTTATCTTCTAACAGCACTTCAATTAATCTATGGGTACGCGACCATACAGATATGCAATCTATAACAATTAATAGAAAAAATCTTAAATACTTACCAACATATGAATTACCAGACAATATTATTCCAAGCAGCAGTATACATGAAGTATTATCAGGTAACAACACTTGTATTATTCTTGCAGTCCCTACACAACAACTACGCGCATTATGTCTTCACATACAAGAAAAACAATATATTTTCGAACAAATACCTCTACTAATTTGTAGCAAGGGGATTGAAAACATATCACTCAAATTTCCAAGTGAAATAGTAAAAGAAATTCTACCAAACAACCCAATATATATACTGTCTGGCCCAAGCTTTGCAAAAGAAATTGCAGCAAATCTGCCATGCACTATAGTACTTGCAGGAGAAAATGAAGTTTTAGGGACATCACTAACTAATAAAATGAGCAATAAAACTTTCAAAATCATCTATAGCAAAGACATCTTAGGAGTACAGATTGGAGCTGCATTAAAGAATATAATTGCAATTGCTTGTGGAATAATAACAGGAAAAAATCTGGGAAACAATGCTGTAGCAAGTGTAATAACTAGAGGAATGGAAGAAATAAAAACCTTATACACCGCAAAAAATGAGATTATTAACCTTTCAACCTTAATTGGTCCATCATGTCTTGGAGATCTAATACTAACTTGCACTACTACACACTCACGTAACATGTCTTTTGGGGTAGCAATAGGTCAAGGAGCAGATATAAACAAAATATTGCACAAAAAATCAGAAATTATAGAAGGTGTTAGTACTGTAAAACCACTAATTTCCCTAGCAGAAGAGCTCAACATAGAATTACCAATTTGTACATCTATATATAACTTACTTTATAAAAACGCATCACTAGACAAAACAATATCAGAGATATTATAGAAATTGTCATAATTCAAAACTCATAAACTAGATTATAACAAAATTTACATATAAATAACCCAAACCAATGTACATTTAAAAATCATGATTAATCAGATATTACCTTTTATATTACAACAAATCCATTACAGATTTAGGATTTCATATTAGTCCACAAAAAAACGCACATTACAATAGAATTAGCAACACAAATTATTAAAAAATACAAAGCAAGAAATAAGACTTCATTAATTGAACACAAACTTTAGCACCTGTATGTTAAGTAGATAATATCAATACATAACTTCATTAAAAAACATGTTCCAAAAAATCATAGCTGCAAGTACTATAAAGTTATAACAAATCTTCCCAAATACTAGAACATAGATATAACCTCAAGCACAACTTATTTATAAATAGTGATTACAAACATTGTTTGCAATTTCCACAAACCTATTACAT
>NZ_QOHL01000043.1:0-3980 GCF_004181775.1 Ehrlichia minasensis | reverse complement strand
ATTAAGTGAAAATACTTATGTACAAAATTATTCTGCTTTTGGTGCAAGACCAAAAATGAGTTATGGCGGTCAACAAAAAAAGAATGTGCAACGTACTACTAATTTACCAAATATAGGTAATAGCTCTAATAGTGTAATTAATGATTGCTTTACACAGCAGTATTCAACATTTTCTAGTGTATCAGAAGGTGGTATGCAATATGTTGGTAGACCGTTAGTAAGAAGGGAATTGTCTGTTGGTTCTGATGAGCAGCATTATTTTGCTTGTAATGCAAGGGTAGGTATGCCTGGTTATGATAGTCCGGTAGAAATGGTGCAACCTGGTAGTAATTTTCCAAGTAGTCGATTAAGTGAAAATACTTATGTACAAAATTATTCTGCTGTTGGTGCAAGACCAAAAATGAGTTATGGCGGTCAACAAAAGAGGAATGTGCAACGTACTACTAATTTACCAAATATAGGTAATAGCTCTAATAGTGTAATTAATGATTGCTTTACACAGCAGTATTCAACATTTTCTAGTGTATCAGAAGGTGGTATGCAATATGTTGGTAGACCGTTAGTAAGAAGGGAATTGTCTGTTGGTTCTGATGAGCAGCATTATTTTGCTTGTAATACAAGGGTAGGTATGCCTGGTTATGATAGTCCGGGAGAAATGGTGCAACCTGGTAGTAATTTTCCAAGTAGTCGATTAAGTGAAAATACTTATGTACAAAATTATTCTGCTTTTGGTGCAAGACCAAAAATGAGTTATGGCGGTCAACAAAAAAGGAATGTGCAACGTGCTACTAATTTACCAAATATAGGTAATAGCTCTAATAGTGTAATTAATGATTGCTTTACACAGCAGTGTTCAACATTTTCTGGTGTATCAGAAGGTGGTATGCAATATGTTGGTAGACCGTTAGTAAGAAGGGAATTGTCTGTTGGTCATGATGAACAGCATTATTTTGCTTGTAATACAAGGGTAGGTATGCCTGGTTATGATGATTCAGTAAAAGTGATGCAGCGTAGTAATAGTTTACCAGGGTGCCAAATAGGTGATCATACTACTATTGTTACTAATCCTAGTATACAACAACATTCAACATACTTGAATACCAACTTAAGTGTACATGTTGATAGTTGTCCTGTGGAAGATGTGTTATATGATGATTTGCAAGTAGATGATTTAATAAATTCCATAACTAGTGTACAAGAATGTTATTATCCTGCAGGTTATAAATATATGAGGAATTAATAAAGGTTGTTGATATGGTATTTACTCAATTGTAGTTGAGATTGTTAGCATTATGTATAGTTGAGAAAAATGTTAGGTGTCTATAATTGGATTGACAACGCATATCTAATACTGTAATGGTGTATAAGTATTTTTTTTATGTTAAGTGATGCCAATAGAGATATTGATGCCTGCTCTTTCTCCTACCATGAAAAGTGGGACTATAAGAAAGTGGTATAAGTCAGAAGGAGATATAGTCAAGTCAGGGGATGTTATAGCTGATATAGAAACTGATAAAGCTGTCATGGAGTTTGAGTATACAGATGAAGATGGTATCATTGGTAAAATTTTCTTTGCAGAAGGAAGTAAAGATATAGCAGTTAATCAATTAATAGCATTAATTGCAATAGATGAACATGACTTAGTTAATGTTCATTCATATAAGAAGAGTGATGATATTTCTCAAGGTGACTCAGGTGCGTTACAAGTTAATCAACAAGTTGTAAGTACTGGTGAAGTATTGGTTAATGAATCTAATGTGTCTGAGAGAATTAAGATTAGTCCTTTAGCCAAAAAGATTGCTGCGGATCTTTGTGTTGATGTTAATTTAATTAAAGGTACAGGCCCTTATGGTAGAATTGTAAAAGCTGATGTATTAGATGCTGCAAGTCAAAAAAAAGAGCATGTGTCTAGTTCTTCTATGGATTTTACTGAAATTAGTAGTATGCGTAGAGTAATAGCTGAACGTTTAGTATACTCTAAACAAAGTATTCCTCATTTTTATATTTCAATAGATTGTATAGTTGATGATTTATTAAAATTAAGATTAGAAATTAATGCTGAAAATCCTGATACTAAAGTTACAGTCAATGATTTTATTATTAAGGCTGTTGCTATGAGTATTAAAAAATTTCCTGAAATTAATGTATCTTGGTCTGATGATAAAATAGTTGTATTTCATAATGTTGATATTTCTGTTGCTGTATCCATTGATAGCGGATTAATTACTCCAATTATTTTTAATGCAGATAAAAAGTCTTTGTTAGAGATATCAAGTGAAGTTAAAACATTAGCTAGTAAAGCTAAGTCTGGGAAGTTGAGACCTGAAGAATTTCAAGGTGGAGGTTTTACTGTTTCTAATCTTGGTATGTTTGGTATAAAAGAATTTTATGCAATTGTTAATCCTCCGCAATCTTGTATAATGGCTGTTGGATGTTCTGAAAAAAGGGCAGTAGTTGTTGATGACCAGATAAGTATTTCAAATGTTATAACAATAACATTGTCTGTAGACCATAGGGTTATTGATGGTGTGTTAGCAGCTAAGTTTTTAAATTGCTTTAAATCTTATTTAGAGAAACCATTTTTAATGTTAATATAAAGGTTTCTTCTAGTTATAGTTTTTTTGCAGCTTACTTTATTTTTTAGTGCTTTAGTGAAGTTTCTTCAAGTTGTTTTGTTCTAAGTCTTATTTTGAATGAGTAATTTTTTTCTGATGCCTAATTTCCTTTAGTACTGTTTGTGTGGCTTTTCTATTTTTGAGTTGTTTGGACAGTTGTGCTACTTGTATGTGTTAATATATAGAGGATTTAGAATAAAGCTTCTGATGTATCGTGTAAAAGTTATTGTTTTTGTCGATTACTTACTAATTTTTTAAAGTTTATTTTTTAAATTATCCTGTTTTTGAGTCAGATTTACTCTAAAATCTTTGTTTTATCATATTTTACTTAGAAATATTACTATAATTCTTAAAAAATTATATTATAATTAATACTTATTAATAAAATTGTAGTTATTTATGTTGAGTGGTGTAGTAAGTCTGATAGAAGATATTGGGAATATAGTAAAGAGTATAGAAGAATTAATTAATTCTTATAGAGTACCAGGTCGTAAATTAAATTTAGAAGAGACAGTAAGATTAGAGAAAATATGTGTTTTAAAATCTGAGTTGGATGAGGTTCTGCATAATGGATTATGTGGTAGTAGAGAATTGGGGTTAGAACAACCTATTTTTGGATATCAACATCAAAATCAAGGAAAAATAGAATTTGAAAAAGAACACATGTTGTTAATTTCAATGAAGTTTAGTCGGTTAATATTGTATTTTTTAAAAGTTGAGGAGTTGTTGATACGGTTTAGTGATTTAAAGAGTGAAGAGCAAGCAGAAAGTAATTCTGTTTGTATAAATGTGGATAATGATATGAATCTGCTAATACAAGTACTAAGAAGAAGAAGTGAATTGCTGTCAAGGTTATTAGAAGGAAAATCTGACGAAGTAGTAACGATGGTTGAAAGTTTAGAGCAGAATGAAGTTGTGGTACATGGTCAAACAGTTGGTGGTATTAGTGATCAGTCTAATGTTCAAGTAAGTTTAATATCTGAAAAATCTGAAGTAGAACTTTTGTCTGATATTAGTAAACCTAAGAAAAAGAAAAAAACTAAGCAGAATAAGCAAGCACTAAAAAAACAAGACAATGCAGTGCTAGATAGCGTAGAATCAGGATCTTCTGAAGTAATGACAAAAATTCAAAATGAAAGTTCAGAACATGGTCAAACAGTTGGTGGTATTAGTGATCAGTCTAATGTTCAAGTAAGTTTAATATCTGAAAAATCTAAAGTAGAACTTTTGTCTGATATCAGTAAACCTAAGAAAAAGAAGAAAACTAAGCAGCATAAACAAGCACTAAAAAAACAAGACAATGCAGTTCTAGATAGCATAGAATCAGGATCTTCTGAAGTAATGACAAAAGTTCAAAGTGAAAGT